>JAPLUA010000662.1 GCA_026397855.1 Verrucomicrobiota bacterium
CCGCTGGCGAACAGCTTGCCGCCATCGTGGATGTCGCAATCGCTGATCTCGTTGGCGCGCGCCTGCTGGGGCACCGGATCGCGGATCGCGGTTTCCCCGAGCTTCACGCCCCCGGCACCAAGGTCGGTGAATTCGCACCGCAGGACGTGGTTGCTTTGAGAGCCCCGCACCAGTTCCAGGCCGTAGCTGCCGAGGCTGGCAAACCGGCAGTCCTCGAAGGCACTGCCGCGGAGGCCTTCGCCCCAGACAGCGCCGGGCACACCCACGGCTGCCTGGGCAAAACCGCCGACCTCCGCGTCCGGGATAGGCCAGACGGCCGGCTTGTTCTTGCCGGTCTGGAAGCCAGCCGGGTAATACCATTCGCTGTGCGAGAACGTGAGGCCGCGCAGGACGACATTCTCGACGAATTGCCCGGCTTCGGGCCGCCCCTCGAAGCGGAGCACCTGCTGAAGCACCGGCGCAACGGCCTGCAGTCCGGCCAGCTTTTCACCGGGAAGCGGCAGGTAGTAGAGCGTGCCGGTATCCGGGGCGAGATACCATTCTCCCGGTTCGTCCATCAGCTCGAACCCGCCTTCCACGTAGTAAAGGTCGCCCGGCGCAAGCTCGAAGACGGAGCGCTTGCTGAAGCGGATGATGCGCTCCGTTTCGTCCACACCGACGACCGGCAACCGGGACTCAACCCAGCGTGACATCGCCACGACTTCGGCATTGGTGATGCTGCCCCAGGATTTCAAGTCCCCCTCGCGGAAACGGAAGCGGCTGTGCCCCTGCGTCCATTCCTTCGCCTTGTCCGGCAGCTCGGCGATGGCCAGGTAACCGCGATTCGGATGCCGGGCGCGGATTGCCCGCCGGCCGCTAACCCACAACTCCCGGAAGAGCCATTTCCCGTCGCGGACCTCCGGAATATCCGACGCCCAAAGCTTCTTGCCTTCGACGGTGACTTCCCGCCAGCCAGCGATGGGCCGTCCCCCGCTTAAGACGGGCCTGGCGCCGGGATAGGCTGCCAGCAACAGCCCTGAATCCGCAGGGGCCAAAACGACCGTCCGGTCCAGGAAGTAAGAGCCCTCGCGGACGAAGACTTTCCCGGCCGGCTTGAGCCCGCTGACGCTCGGTTGCCTGGCCGTGCGAACCGCCGTCAGCGCGGCGGGCAGGCTCGCAAATGGGCCGTCCGTGCCGGATTGATTCGGCTTGGCCAGCCGGCCCGACCATGAGTCATGGCCATTCGTGGCAACAAAGAATACGCCCGGGCCGGGCTTGGGCTTGGTGATGCGCGCGGCGTGGTGCGGGTCAGGCCAGGCGCAGCCAAAGAGCAAGCCCGCAAGGATCACCGCGCACGAAAAGCGAGTCATCATAAGATTGTGCCGGCCGGCGTTAATTGCCGGCGTTGTCGTGAAGGTTTACCGTTCCCTTGCTGCTATTCATGATCCGAGGTTTGCCGGTGAGGATATTGTCCGCGATCACCGCCCGCCGCACCTTTTCGCCCAGCTCGATTTGCGCCTTGTCCGCTTGAAACTCGCAGCCGCGAACCATCACGGTGCCGCCGGCAACTTGCAGCGCGTGCCGCCCCTCGCCTTTGCGGTCCCACTCCACGAACGTGCAATCGCTGAATCCCACCGTCCCCTTGCCCGCGATCTTTGCAATCTGGTTGCAGGGCCCCCAGAAGGCGCAGTTCACGAACCGCACGCTTCCGGCGTTGCCGGCCTCCACGCGCACCATCGTCGGGTCCGGGCCGTGGAACGAGACAAACTCGCCGTTGGAAATCAGCAGCGCCATCGGAGCGCAGTTCTCGACCACCAACGCGGTGTAACAGTCGTCCGCGCCGATGCCCAGGAAGTTGCCATTGCACACCCCGGAAGCGGTCTTCACGAACTTGTAGCCGATGTTGTAGCCGAAGCAGAACGTGTTGATCACGTATTGCCAGTCGCTGCGGCCGAAGATGAACGCCTCGCCATGCTCCTGCTGCCACTGGAACAGGCGCGGCTTCATGCTCCACCAGGGGTTGAAATGCACGTTCTCGATCCGCCCGATGTCATAGATGGAATCCACGAAGATCCCGCGGCGCAGCGGCTGGCCGTGGACATCGCGGATCAGATGGCGCTCGTTTTGGCCAGCGTCAATGCCGTTGTAGGGATTGAGCAACTCGACCGCCAGCACCGCGGGGTTCTTGCCGCGCATCGCAATCGCCCAGGGATAGGGGCTCGGCGCTTCGGCCGGGTCTTGCTCCGGATAATAGATCACCACCCCCTTGAGCGTGCTGCCGCTGCCCAGGGTAATGAAGGCGGCCCCGTCTTCCTTCCCGCGGTTTTCGGTCACGAGGAACGTGGTGCCGTCGTCCGTCGGCTTGGCCGACCCGGCGTCGCGAATGCCTACGTGTGAAGGAACCGATTCCCACACCCCCTTCAAGGTCACCGCGCCCGGCAGGTTAAGGTGACCGGCGAAGAAGTAGTTTCCCCGCGGCGCGCACACCACCCCGCCGCCCGAACGGCCCGCGGTATCGAGCGCCTTCTGAAACGCCGCGGTGTCGTCGGTCTTGCTGTCACCCTTCGCGCCGAAGTCGCGGACGGAGTAAACGTCCGTGTCGGCGGCGGCCGCCAGCGCTGCGGCACAAAGCAGGATGGCGGAGGCGGCCCTGGGAGGATTGATTAGTCGCTTCACGTGGGCCTAGTGTGTTTGGGGCCTAGCCGGAAACCGGCGGTGATTCGCCTCAGCGACCCTGGAAAGGTCCATTTTCACGTTCTCACGGTCGTAGGTCATGAAGCCGTTGACCTCGATCTCCACGTCCGTGGTCTGCGTATAGACTGCGGCGGAAAGGCCTTTCTCCTCGATCAGCGGGAAAAGCTTGGCCGCGAGGTCCACATAGGCCGTGGTGAGCGCCTCGGAGTTGGTATAGCTCTTGTAGCCCCAATTCTTCTGCGCCTGCCAGGTATGACCCGGAATCGGGAGACCGAGCCCGCCAAATTCTCCCAGCACGCTGGCCCGCTTAGCTTCCGGCGCGGGAGCGCCCGGGCCCGGATATTTATGCATGTCCATCACGTCGCCCACGGCGCGATCGGTCCAGCCGCTGGTGTTGTCCACGAGCCGGGTCGGATCGCACTTCCGGACCAGCTCAACAATGCGGGCTGTATCCCACTGGCCCCAGCCTTCGTTGTAGGGGACCCACATCACGATGCAGGGATGGTTGCCGCGGCCTTTGATAAGCGCCTCCAACTCGGTCTCAAACTGGGCTGCCGACTCGGGTGTGCGGGTGATGTCGGGCTCATTTCCCCTGATGTATTTGTCGCCGCTGGGCATGTCCTGCCAGACGAGCAGGCCGAGCTTGTCGCACCAGTAATACCAGCGATCCGGCTCAATCTTGACGTGCTTGCGCGCCATGTTGAAGCCGAGGTGCTTCGTGATCTCGATGTCGTAGCGCAGAGCTTTGTCAGTAGGCGCGGTGTAGAGGCCATCGGGCCAGAAGCCCTGATCGAGCGGCCCGAACTGGAAATAGGGCTTGTTGTTGAGCAGGAGGCGCGTGAAGCCCTTGTCGTCCTTGCCCAGAGAAATCTTCCGCATCCCGAAATAGCTCCCGACCTGGTCAATGGTGCGGTGGCCCAGCTTGAGCTTAACCTCAAGGTCGTAGAGGTAGGGATGTTCGGGCGACCAAAGCTTGGCCTTCTTCATGGGAATCACAACCTGCCCCCCGGGAGCCACGGTAGCCTCGCCGACCTTCCGGATTCCCTCGCGCACGGTAACCTCCAGCAGGAACCCTCCCAGCGTTGCCGTCGTCGTCGGCCGGACCACAACGGAGTCGTTATCCAGATCGGGCGTGATCTTGAGATCCATGATGCTGGCGGTGCCGACCGGCTCCAGCCACACCGTTTGCCAAATGCCGCTGGTGGGGGTGTACCAGATGCCGTTGGGCTTGCGCACCTGCTTTCCGCGCGGCTGCGTGCCGGCGTCCGTGGGATCCCATACGGCGACCAGCAGCTCGTTCAGGCCGCCCTTATTGAGGGCATCAGTGATGTCGAAGCTAAACCCGTCGTATCCCCCGCGGTGCTGGCCCACCTCCCGTCCGTTGACCGTAACCGTGGCCTGAAAGTCCACCGCGCCGAAGTGCAGCCAGACCCGCTGGCCCTGCCACTTCTTGGGAACCTCAAACGTGCGCCGGTACCAGAGACGGTCATTCTCACCCACGGGCTTCATGACGCCGGACAACGCCGACTCGACCGGGAACGGCACCAGGATCCGGTCAGGAAATCCGGATGGCTTCTCATCCTTGCCGACAATGGCGAGATCCCAGAGACCGTTCAGGTTCAGCCACTGCTTGCGCACCATTTGCGGTCGGGGGTATTCAGGATGCGCGTTCTCGGGCGACACGTCCTTGGCCCAGCGCGTCTTCAGCGGGCCGTTGGCCGGCTGCCAGGTGGCGGCAGGAACCCCCTGGGCCGAGATCATCAGGGCGGCGAGCAAGGCCAGTCGCGGGCTCGGATTCCTCAGGGCAAAGCGGTTGATGATGAGCATATTAGTTCGTTGGGTCTTCATTCTCTTGTGCTGAACAGTTGTTTCAGATCTCTATTCCACTATCTTCCATTCCAGTATCCCCGCCGAAACCCCGGGTTGCAACTGGGCTTCGATCCGGAGTCCGAGCGCCTCGACGGGCGTGAACTCCACCCGGTTATAGGCGTCCGCCTTGGTGCCGTAGGAAGAAGCCCCTTCGACCGGCACCCATTTGCGGGCGCGCCGCCAGAGCAGCTTCCAGGTTTGCGGCACCCGGCAATTGCCGGATCCGGTGTCGTCAAACCAGTAAACCTCCACTGCGGACACCTTGCGCGGCTTGGAAAAGATGTGCTCCACCCATTCGGCGCTGCCGCGGTGGTCCCACCAGGTAAACCGCGGGATGCCCTGGTCATTCGAGCTTTTCGGCTCCTTGCCGTCAATCAACGCCTCCAGGCTGTCGCTGTCGCCGCAGTGCGAAGCGGAAACCGGCAGCTCTTTCACTACCGGCCACGGGCGCGCATCCTTGCCCGTGCCGATCGTCGGGAATGCCGTCACGCGAAGCCGCGCCGCACCCATCGGGATGAGCGTAACCGTCTCGGTCGGCTCGGCGGACTTCACCGGGCTGGGATGAAGCTTGCCCACCAAACCGAGCAAATCCTGCTTCCACTCGGGAATCTTCTTCGCGCTCGCCCGCAGCTCGATGGGGGCAGTCTCCGGCGTAAAGGGTTGCGTTGGCAGGGGTCCGGCCTTCCTGACGACCTTGAAGGATTTCGCCGGGTTCTTCTCCGCGAGGACGAGTCCATAGTTCCACGCGCTGGTAGGCAGCACCTCCAGGTCGGGCCAGGCATCGGTGCCGCCGTAGCGGGAATACCGTTCGCCGATCTTGAGCGAGAACGTCAGCGGGCCGTAATCCACCGAGGCGGCGTTGCTGTTCTTCTCCCACCGCTTGACGGCGACCGCCATGGGCAGACGCAACGTCACCACGTCGCCCTCTTGCCACTGCCGTTCAAGCACGACGTAGGAGAGCGGTTTCGACTCGAGCCGGACCGGCTTGCCGTTGACCTTCACCGACGCCGCCTCGCACCAGCGCGGAATGCGCAGATACAGCGGGAACTTCACGGGCTGCGCGGCCGAGAGCTTCAGGACAATGGTGTCGCTAAAAGGGTAATCGGTCGTCTCTTCGATTCTAACGGCAGTCCCCTGCCCCACTTTCGCGCTCACCTCACTGGCGGCATAAAGCGAGGCGCAGAGCCCGCGGTCCGGTGTGGCCAGCCAGAGTTCCTCGGCGTAATAGGGCCAGCCGTGGGAAACGTTATGCTGGCAGCAGCGATAGCGCTCGAACGGGGAGTAAGCGAACATCGTGCCGCCGTTCTGGATCGCCGGGGCTTTGTTCTCCTTGTCGAGCCGGACCTGGTTAGCGCAGGTCAGGTAGTGCAGCCCCTTCATGTCCGGGGTGAGCGCGGCGGGCAGCGTGTTGAAAGCCATGTCTTCGCAACTGTCCGCCCAGAGCGGGTTGCCGGAAATCTTGGCCAGCATCTCGAAGCTGTGCATGAACTCGACGATGCCGCACGTCTCGAACCCCTGGCGCGGATCGGTGTAGCCCGGACGGCAATTCTCGTCCCCGGCAAACCCGCCGCCGGGAAACTGCCCATACATTCCCATGACCGTCTCGTAATTCTTTTCCGCAGCCTGGAGCAGTTTGGGGTCTCGGCCTTGCTGATAATAGACGCCCGGCTCACGAAAACCCTGCGCGATGTTCACATTGTGCCAGTTGATCACCCCGCTGTCCCAGCGCGCCATGTTGTCATGAATCTTCTTCGCCAGCTCCAGCAGCCAGGGCTCCCCGGTTCGATTGTAGAGCCAATAGATGGATTCGATGTTATCGCCGAAACGGATTTGCGGCCAGTAACCGGCACCGAAGTTGGCCCCCGGCTGTGTGTTCAACCACTTGAAATACCGGGTCAGGAACGGCACCACGCGGTCGTCTTGCGAGTATTCGTAGAAGGACTGCAACACGTTGCACATGACCATGTGCGGCCAAAGGTCCGGCTTGCCTTTCAGGCTGGTCTTGTTGGCGCGCGGACCGAACCACCCGTCCGGTTCCTGGCTGGCGAGGACAGCATCCACCCACTTCCGTGCGCTGCTGATGATGGTCTCATCTTTGAGTACGTATCCCAAATCAGCGTAGCCTTTGAGCCAATAAGGCAGCTCCTCCCAGCCGCTATGGCCCTGCCCTTGCGGATCAGTCCAGGCGTTCCCCTCA
>JAPLUA010000520.1 GCA_026397855.1 Verrucomicrobiota bacterium
CTTCCACTACTTGGAAAGAAAAAGCACCGCCCCCTGCTTTGAACCGCTGGGTCAGTTAAGCTGAACAGAGGTGGGTCAGTTTAGCTGAGCGCCATCGGCTTATAGCTGCATAGCCGAAATCTCCCACCCGGCAAAGTCGAGGAAGCGTTGGCGCACAGAGGAAATGGGTTCTCAGATGCAGTTTAAACCGGCGTTGTTTTTCATCCCGTTCCATGTCGCTCTTGGATACCAAAGATGATGGTTAACGGGAAGAGGATTCGGAAGTTCAACCAGCCTTCCCACCCCATCCATCCCCCACCACAGCCTCATGCCAAAACAACGAGATCCATTCCCTGGCCTCACCCCGATCTTCTTTTGACCCACCCCGCAATTCCAGCTTTCCGTCCAGGTGCTTAACCAGTTTTGCCTCGCCCCATGAAGCAATAACCTCGCCCTGACCCACCAAGTTCCTGATGAAGTTTCTGATCCGGATGCATTTAGATTTGCGATCGTTCATGCCGCAATTTTGACAGGAGGGGTAGGACAACGGCTGTCTATGCTAAAAATAGTGCGGTACGGTTTATGATGGGAGGCTAATGGGTGGATCGAAGGAGAACTGGGGTAGAGCCGGTCAGAAATAGTCGAAGGCACCTGATCAATTGAACCCGCCCGAACCCTAACTGGCAAAGGAGATCGGGCCAAGTGCAACGGGGGATGTTCGGGGGCAGAATTTGGTCCAACTTGCGGTTTCTGGTTCTTCCCGACAGCTTTGAACGGCCTTGAACGGGATTGGAAGCTGCGGGTGGTGGAAATACTGCTGCGGGTCGAATTCAGAGGCTCACCGCTTCAGAATTGCCAGTGCCCTAGGATGCGTTCTGATTGGGTGGCCGGTATGCTGACACCCCCCCCGGAAATAGGACGGCTCAGGAGGCAGCCAGCGAGGTCAGGTGTTCCGGCTCCTTTTTTTGGCTTGTTGGTGTTGGATGTTGGGGTGTGCCGGGGAAAAAAAGGGGCTGACATGAACATCTGCAACCAACTTCCGTCACCTGCATCCATGTCAGCCAAAGCAATATCGGTCGCTTTCTCGGGATGTCAAATGGGGTGGGTGGTGGTTTTGTGGTTGTGGTCGGAAAGGGGGTGGGTTGGATCTTTGGCGCTGAAATTTTGAGTCCGCAGGCTGGCCTTTTTTTCTAACGAAAAAAATAATTCGGCTACCTTAACATCGCAGCCCACGCAGAGAGCTCACCGGGATTTAAGGCGTCCTGACATTCTTGAACACGTAGGAACAGCCTTGGGTGGAATTGCATTTGTTGTAACTAGCTGTTGTAACTTCGCTCCCTGCTTTCGTAAGTCGTTGATAATGAAGATGGAGCGAGCGAAGGGATTCGAACCCTCGACACTCACGTTGGCAACGTGATGCTCTACGACAAGAATGCCCGCGATCCAATGCACAGAGGTGGTGCTTTTGGAAACATCCAAGATGCGCGCGGGGGCAGAAAGGGTGTTTGACAAAAGCACGAATATCAATGGAGCATAGGGCTTGGCCGGGGCCGACAAGCCAAATTGCCGGGCGGCCGGTCCATGACTGATTTGTAATGCGCGTGAAAGATTCTGGAAAGCGGGCACCGCTATGCTGATGGTGTGAACTGGTAGTGGTCGGCGGTCAACAATGACCGGTCCGACGGGGCTGCCAGGCGACGGAAACAGAATTATGAAACTTAAACCTGTAATCGGCAGCCTCGGGCTCATCCTGGCCCTGGGCTGCGCGGTGATCTCAACGCGGCTGCATGGCACCCCCACGACGGACAGCGATGAGGGGAACATTGCCAGGGTCATCGCCCGCGTGCTGGCCAATTCCGCCTACTCCGGCCATTCGGAGACGAAGGAGGTCTCGGGCAAATTTCTGGATCGCTACCTCGAAATGCTCGACGCCAACCGCATTTACTTCCTGGAATCCGATATCGAGGAGTTCAAGCCCTACCGCTTCGACCTGGAGGCCCTGACGTTCAAGCGCGGCGACACGCGCCCGGCGCACGTGATCTTCGACCGGTTCCTGCAGCGCCTCGATCAGCGGGTGGCTTATACCCAGGAGCTATTGAAGACAAATGTCTTCGATTTCACGGGGCAGGACACCTACCAGTGGGATCGCCGGCATGCGGCCCGCCCCCGTGACCTGGCCGAGGCCAAACAGGTCTGGCGCCAGAACCTGCGCTACGATTACCTGCAGGAGAAGCTGAGCGACAAGAAGCCCGAGGAGATCGTGAAGACGCTGTCCCGCCGCTACGAGCGGTCAATTGGCGCGATGCGGAAGGCCGAGGATTTCTCGATCGCCATGAACCTGTCCCTGGTCGGAGTCGGCGCCACGCTTCAGTCCGACGATGGCTACTGCAAGATCCGGGAGCTGCTGCCCGGCGGGCCGGCCGCCCGGAGCAAGCTGCTGAAGGTCGGGGACCGCATTGTGGCGGTTGCGCAGGACCGGAAAGAGCCGGTGGATATCGTAGATATGCCGCTGACAGAGGCCGTCGGGCTTATTCGCGGCGCCAAGGGAACGGTGGTGCGCCTGACGATCATTCCCGCAGGCTCAGCGGACTCTTCCGTGCGCAAGACCATCTCCCTGGTGCGGGACGAGATCAAGCTCGAGGACCAGGAGGCCAAGGCCCGCATCGTGGACGTGAAAGGCGGGAACGGCCAGGTGTCGCGCCTCGGGATCATTGACCTGCCCTCATTCTATTCCGGCATGGAGAACGGCAAGCACTCCGGCCAGAGGAGTTCGAGCGCGGATGTCGCGAGGCTCATCGAGCGGCTGAAGCGGGAAAAGGTGCAGGGCATTATCCTCGACCTGCGCCGCAACGGGGGCGGCTCTCTGGAAGAGGCAATCTCGATGACCGGCCTTTTCTTCAAGTCGGGGCCGGTGGTGCAAACCAAGGACGCCTCGGGCGGGGTTCACGTGGATTATGACCCCGACCCCGCGGTGCTCTACGACGGGCCGCTGGTGCTCCTGACCAGCCGGCTGAGCGCTTCGGCGTCTGAGATCCTGGCCGCCGCGCTCCAGGATTACGGGCGCGCGCTGGTCGTCGGCGATCCGGCTACCTTCGGCAAGGGCACCGTTCAGTCCATGATGCCGCTGGCCGATGTGATGCGCCGCTTCGGCGTGCCGGTGGAGGCCGACCCGGGCGCCCTGAAGCTCACCATACGGAAGTTCTACCGGCCCAACGGCGGCTCGACCCAGCTCAAAGGGGTGGAGTCGGATATCGTGTTGCCGTCCCCGACGGCCGCGCTCAAGGTGGGCGAGGCCGAGATGCCCGACCCCTTGCCCTGGGATCAGGTGCCGCCTGCGCGTCATTCCGAACTTGGCCGCGTCGCCCCCTGCGTCCCCGCCCTGCGCAATGCCTCCGCCAAGCGCATTGCAGCGAGCAAGGATTTCACCTGGCTGCACGAAGACAGCGACCGGATGAAGGCCCAGATTGACCGCCCCGTGGTGTCGCTGAACGAGAAGGAGCGCCGCCAGGAAAAGGCCGAGATCAAGGCCCGGGCCGACGTGCGAAAGAAGGAGCGCGCTTCCCGCCAGGCGCTGCCCGAGACACAATACGAAATCACCCTCAAGAATGCGGACCAGCCGGATTTGCCAAAGCCCCTGCCCGCCGTGAAGCATCCCCCGGTTGCGGAGAGCCAGGAGGATGACCCCGAGTCACCAGACCTCGCCCAGGACGACAAGACCCCAGCCGCCGACAGCACACTCCAGGAAGCCGAGCACATCCTCCTGGATTATGTGGGGCTGCTCACCTCAGGAACCAACAATCCCGTCACCCTCGGCCGGCGGTAGCCTTTGAAGGGCCGTGATTTAACTGAACCCCGATAACCCGAGAAAACCATGCTTATGAAATACCTCCTGACCACCCTGATGCTGGCCGCAACGCTGGCCAGCGGCGCTGCGGCGTCGGCCGGGGCTGCCGCCCCCGGCAGCGCGCTGGATATTCCCTTCCGGAAGTTCGTTCTCCGGAACGGGCTCACCCTCATCGTGCATGAGGACCACAAGGCCCCGATCGTCGCCGTCAATATCTGGTACCATGTCGGTTCCAAGAACGAGCGTCCCGGCAAGACCGGGTTCGCCCATCTCTTTGAGCACCTCATGTTCAACGGCAGCGAGCACTTCGACGACGACTATTTCAAGGCGATGGAGAAGGTGGGGGCCAGCGGGTTGAACGGCACGACCAGCGAAGACCGGACCAATTACTTTGAGGACGCCCCGAAGGAGGCGCTCGATTTCCTGCTGTGGATGGAGTCCGATCGCATGGGGCACCTGCTGGGGGTGGTCACCCAGGCCAAGCTCGACGAGCAGCGCGGCGTGGTTCAGAACGAAAAGCGCCAGCACGAAAACCAGCCCTACGCGATAGCCAATGAGATGATCGCCAAATCCACCTACCCGGCGGGCCACCCCTACTCGTGGACAGTCATCGGGTCCATGGAGGACCTGGCCGCCGCTTCGCTCGAGGATGTGAAGGAATGGTTCCGCAAGTATTACGGCGCCGCCAACGCCACGCTCGTGGTGGCGGGGGATGTCAACCCGGATGAGGTGCTGAAGAAGGTGGAGCTGTATTTCGGGGACATCCCCTCCGGCCCGTCGCTCTCCCGGCACGAGGCGTGGATCGCCAGGCGCACCGGCGAGCAACGAGCGGTTGCACAGGACCGGGTTCCGCAGGCGCGCCTCTACAAAGTCTGGAATATGCCCCAGTACGGCTCCCCGGAGACCGACTACCTGAACCTGGCGTCCGACATTCTCGCATCCGGCAAATCCTCGCGCCTCTACAAGCGCCTGGTTTACGACGAGCAGATCGCCAGCAGCGTATCCGCCTACGTGGGCGAGAGGGAGATCGCCGGCCACTTCACCATCGTCGCCACGGCCCGTCCCGGCGTGGCGCTGGCAAAACTGGAGAAGGCGATTGACGAGGAGTTGGCGCGCTTCCTTTCGAAAGGCCCGACAGCTGATGAACTCGCCCGGGTCAAGACGCAGAGCGAGGCCTCGTTCATCCGCAGCCTCGAGCGCATCGGCGGGATCCACGGCAAGTCGGATACCCTGGCCATGAACCAGGTCTATCTCGGCCGTCCCGATGCGTGGAAGGAGATGCTTGAGCGTGTTCGCGGTGCTACGTCGCGCGAGGTTCGGGACGCGGCCAGGCATTGGCTGTCCGATGGGGCCTATGTGCTCGAAATCCTGCCCCTGGCGGATTATCAAACCGCCAAGACCGGGGCGGATCGCTCGAAGCTTCCCGTTCCAACCATCGAGCCCAAGGTCGGGTTTCCAAAGCTGGAACGTGCCACGTTGTCCAATGGCCTGAAGGTCGTCCTGGCCGAGCGGCATAATGTTCCCATAGTGGAGCTTGCCCTCATGGTGGACGCCGGGTATGCGGCCGACCAGTCGTTTCAGCCGGGCACGGCCAAGCTTGCCATGAACATGCTCGATGAAGGCACCCGGTCCCGCAACGCCATCCAGATCAGCGACGATCTGGACCGCCTCGGTGCCAGCCTCAGCACCGGCTCGGACCTCGATACGTCCTTCGTCTCCATGTCGGCCCTGAAGCAGCACCTTGCCCCGTCGTTGGATCTGTTCGCCGATGTCATCAGGAACCCGACCTTCCCGGAGGCCGATTTCCAGCGCCTGCAGAAGCTCCAGTTGGACGGCATCAAGCGGGAGAAGGTCGAGCCGAACAGCATGGCCCTGCGCGTCCTGCCGGGCCTGCTCTATGGCCCAGGGCATGCCTACAGCGCCCCCTTGACCGGTTCGGGCACCGAGGAGTCAACAGGCCGGATCACGCGCGCCGATGCGGTGAAGTTCCACGACACCTGGTTCGTTCCCAACAACGCCACGCTCGTGGTGGTTGGGGACACCACGATGGCCGACATAAAGCCGCGGCTGGAGCAGCTATTCTCCGGCTGGAAGCCTGGCAGTGTCCCGGCCAAGAACCTGAGCACAGTAAAGCCGCTCGACAAGCCCGTCGTTTACCTCATCGACCGCCCCGGCGCGCAACAGTCCGCCATCCTGGTCGGCGAGGTCGCCCCGCCCAAGTCCAACCCCCAGGAAACCGCCATTGACGTTATGAACGACATCCTGGGCGGGACGTTTACCTCCCGGCTGAACATGAACCTGCGCGAGGACAAGCATTGGAGCTACGGCGTGCGCAGCTCCCTGCTGGATGCGCGTGGACCGCGGCCCTTCTTCGTGGTTGCACCCGTGCAGTCGGATAAGACCAGCCAGGCGATGACTGAGATCCTCAAGGAGCTGCAAGGGATCACCTCCACCAACCCGGTCGCCGGGGAGGAATTGGCCAAGATCCAGAAGGAGCGCACGCTCAAGCTGGCCGGGGCCTGGGAGACCGGTGGCGCGGTGGCAAACTCCATTTCGCGCATGATCCGGTTCGACCTGCCCGCCGATTACTACGACACCTACGCCGCCCGGGTGCTCGCCCTGCGTCAGTCTGACGTTCATGCCGCGGCGCAATCGGTCGTTCACCCAGACAAGCGCGTCTGGGTTATCGTGGGCGACCGCGTGAAGATCGAGCCCGCTATCCGGAAGCTGGATCTTGGCGAAGTCCGCCTCATTGACGCCGACGGAAACCCGAAACCCCTGTAGCTTGGAGGCACCCTATCACGCGCGAGGAAATTGAAGCCTGCCAGAATGATCCGGCGAATCTGAAGTGGGGTTTGGTTTACTACCGTGACCCAAGTGCCGGTTGACACACAATGTGCGCGGGTGCAAGATCGGGCGGTAACTCCATGCATCACGACCGATTCTACACGCTCTCGGCCTCCTGCCCGGACCGGGTCGGCATCACGGCCCGCGTTTCGGGCTTCATCGCGCAGA
>JAPLUA010000066.1 GCA_026397855.1 Verrucomicrobiota bacterium
CGCGCTGGCAAGCTCCAGGCGGACAAGAATGTCCGCGCTCCGATAACGTGAGTTGCGCCCGTGTTGACGGGGCATGGCCCAGCCATGCCCCCCGTTGGCAGACTGGAACGTTCCGTCCGGTCGGCGGCTGGCAGGGTGCGTGCCAGCGCCCCCTTCTTCTCGGACGCCTCCCTGCCACTCCGCTCCGGACATAGGCAACGTTGCTATCTGAATACAGCAGGGACTTGAACCTTAACCGCCCCACAGCCAGGTCGGCCGGCTCGTGTCGGTGCCCCTGCCGTAGCGCGGCGAGGCTTTCAGCGAGAACGTGAAAGCCACCGCCAGATCCTGCTGCCCGTTCAGGTTGTTGAGCACCCGGAGCGTCAGCGCCGCCGTCCAGCTCCTCATGTCGCGGTAGATCGAGTAATCCTGCGACTGCATCGTGCCGTCAACCATTGAGAACCGGTGCGCGGCCCGGAAGCCCCAGTTCTCGTTCAGGCGATAGTAGATTGCGCTCAGGAACAGGTTGTTTCCCTGCCCCAGCGAGGTCGGCGACCCGCTCAGATCCGGCCGGACATAGAACTGCCCCAGCGTCCAGCTCAAGGCGCTGGTGGGCTGCAGGGTCACGGTGGTCAGGGACATGCGGCAGAGGCCCTCGCCGATTTCAAAGCGGGTCAACGATTCGAGGCTCAGCCACGAGCGGGGCCTCACCATGAAGTCGGAATACAGGTCCGAGAAGGTGGTCTGGTTGGTGATCGGGCGCAGGTTCCAGTCCGAATAGACGTTCCAGTTCAACAGGTTGACAATCTGGCCCTCGCGCTTGGTCTGCAGCTTGTTGTTCAGCCCGAACCGGAAGACGTTCTCGCCCTGGATGGAGTCAATGGAGTTGTATTCCGGGAAAGTGATCGGGAGCAGGCGGAGGCTGGGCATCTGGTAATCAAACTGGGGAATCACATTGGTCCCGTAGGCATTCGGGGCCGGCACATAGGCGTAGTTGATGGAGGGCTCGATGATGTGGCGCAGCCCGTCCACTTCAAAGAACCTGCTCCCGGCCCCCTGCCACAGCCGCGAGGCCTTGGCCGATGCCTCCGCCCCGGTGTCGAACACCCAGCGATTGACCGCGTCCGTGTCAGCCCCGGGCCCGGTGGCCGTGCTGTAGTAGGTGTAGCGCCCGCCCACGCGGGGCGCCACGTTGAGCCAGCCAAAGAAGGTCTGCGGCAGCACCAGCTTCTGGTAGCTGTCCACGCGGGCCGCATCGTAATTGCTGTCGCTGGCAAAGGAGTTGGTTTCCGCAAACAGGTGCCTGTAGTAGCCGGCCGAACTCTCGCTCTCGTAATAAACCGGGGTATCCCACAATTGCTGCCGCTGGCCGGTCAGCTTGACCTCGGGGAGCCGTTCGATGGTGTCCAGGAAGCTGTTGAGACGCGGCTCGGCATAGGTGTCCAGGGCGAAGTTCTGCCAGAACTTGCTCGCCTCGACGAACGTGTTCGGCTGCGGATTCTCGAAATACTCCCCCTCAAAGAACTCGCGCACGATGTTGGTGTCGCTTTGCCAGCGCACCCGCGACCTGACGGTTATGTTGGTGTCGGGGTTTGCCAGGTACGAGAAATCAACCCGCTGACGGTCGTGGGGAATCGTCGGGTTGCCGCCGCCGGAGCTCGGGTCCTGGTCGTTCAGGTAGTAGTATTTCAGATGCCCGTCGCCCCAGGAACCCAGGTGGTAGTTGAGATTGGGCCCTGCCGCAAAGCCCTGCTTCTGGCGGTAGTCCACGTGGACGTTGCCGTCCAGCGCGTCCCCCAGGAAAAAGTCGTAGCTGGTCAGCAGGAAGGGGCCAAAGGTGCTGCGGTAGCCGGGCAGCAAGTTGATGCCGTTGGCGCGATCATTAAGCTTCCGGGTGTAATACGGAAAATAAAACACCGGCACGCCCTCGACGTAGAGGACCGCGTGCCGCGCCACAATCTTGTCGCCGGGAACGATCTTGATGTAGTGCGCCCGGATTTTGGCCGCCGGTTGCGCTACGTCGTCGGTGGTGATGAATGCGTTGGTGGCGGCATACAGCCGGTTCGTCAGGTGGGTGCGCGCCTGGACGGTCTCCTCGGCATGCAGCCCGTGCCCGGCCGCATACACCGGCGACTTGCCGGTCCGGAACTGTTCCGCCTCCATCTGCCGGGTCTTGAAGTTGTAGCGGATGTGCTCGCCCACCCAGATCTGCTCCCCATGCTGGATGCGAACCGCCCCCTCGGCGGTCACCTGCTCCAGCGCCCGGTTGACGCTGACCCGGTCTGCCGTCAGGACCGTGTCGCCGTAGCGGATCAGGACGCCGTTGGTGCCGGTTCCCAGGCCGGTGCTGTAGTCGTATTCAACCCAGCTCTGATCCGTCAACGCTTCAAGCTCCAGATCCAGCCGCTGCTGCGCACAAAGCGCGCCAGGGAAGGCGAGGGCCCAGAGGACGAGCACGACGATGGCGCGGAGTTGTGTCATTCGGCTCGGGGAGCTAAGCAAAACGGGGAGTGCCTGCCAAGCAACATTTGTCCCACAACAGCAACAATTGTCCCCCTGCCGGACACCGGAAGAACCCGCCGCCCGCCCTCGCACCCCCCGCCATCACGAAAAGCACCGGGGGATCTTCGCCGCCAAGGCGCAAAATGCCCCGTGGCACGCGAATTGCGGCGATTTCACATCAACAGGCTTATGGCTGCGAAAATAATAATGTTGAAGATGCTGCAGGAGATGGAAGGCTACGCCGAAGTCACCAACCGATGCCCACAGACACGGCATGCCGACTCGTTCGTCATGCAGCTTCGATCGGAGCTGGCTGCCACCCTGCTACCCGCCATCAGGCGCAACATCGATATTGACGAGCTGGATCTTGCGGACGCTCCCCACCCGGTAAGAATCACCCACCTGCAGGCAGTTTCCCGCCGGTTGGCCAGGCTGTAACTGCCTCCTCCGGGCACCATGGATTCAAGAAACCGTAGCCGCGGTTTCCTGAATCCATCGTGCCCTCCGGAGCGGCCGAGCCTGCCTGGCTGAGGACAACGGCTCCCGCGTCTGGCCAGAAATGAGACACTGCTGCCCTCCTCCGAGGCTCTCCACCTCCAAACTTGTCTCTCCTCCCCGGTACGAGGATGCTGTGGGGCCGATGCAAACCGCCGATTTTGATTTCGAGCTGCCGCCGCCGTTGATTGCGCAAACCCCTGCGCCGAGGCGCGACCAGTCCCGCCTCCTGGTCTTGCACCGGGAAAGCCGCCAGGTCGAGCACCAGCGGTTCCACAATCTCCTGGATTACCTCCGCCCGGGGGATGTCCTGGCGCTCAACAACTCCCGCGTAATCCCCGCCCGGCTCCGCGGCGTGAATGCCCATACCGGCGGCCAGTTCGAGGCGTTGTTGCTGGAGGAAAACGCGGTCAATGACTGGTGGGCCATGCTCCGCCCGGGAAAACGCGCCCGCCCCGGAACCGAAATCGTCTTCCACGATCCGCGCGGCAATCCCGGTGGGGTCCGCGCTGTCGTGCTCGAAAAGAACGACGAGGGCCACCGCCGCCTGCGCTTCTCGGGAACGCCCGATATCAAGGACTTGCTCGGCACCCTGGGGGAAGTGCCCCTGCCTCCCTACATTGACCGGGCCGATGCCAGCCAAACGGAGGCGGATCGCCTTCGCTACCAGACCGTCTTTGCGCAGCCTCCCGGATCCGTGGCGGCGCCGACCGCGGGGCTGCACTTCACAGCGGCTTTGCTGGATGAAATCCGCGCGCGCGGCGTCCAGGTGTGTTTCCTGACCCTCCACGTCGGTCTCGGGACCTTTGCGCCGGTCAAGGCCGGGACCCTCGCCGCCCACACCATGCACGAGGAGCGCTACGAGCTGGACGAAGAGGCCGCGGGCATCATCAACCGGGCAAAGCAGGCCGGCAACCGGGTCATTGCGGTGGGCACCACAACGATGCGCGTGCTCGAGACCATCGCCCGCCGCGCAGCCCCCGATCCCGCGCCACAGGCGCAGCCCCCCCTCGCCGCCGCCAAGGGCAGAACCCGCATTTTCCTGCATCCGCCCTGCGATTTCAAAATAGCCGATGCTCTCCTGACCAACTTCCACCTCCCCCGGTCCACGCTCCTGATGCTCGTCAGCGCCTTCGCCGCGCCGGGGGACACGCGCGGACGGGAGGTGGTGCTGTCCGCCTACGCCGAAGCCATCCGTGAGCGCTACCGCTTCTTCAGCTACGGCGACGCCATGCTTATCCTATGACGAAGACCAGCCGCCCCGGGCTGCCAGGAAGCCTGCGAGAGACGGGATTGCGGAGCCGCGATGCCCGCGCCGCCCCCGGACGCAAACTCCGGCCGGCGGCGGCACGCGCCCCCCTGCCCTTCGTCCTCATTAACATGGCGATGACGGCCGATGGTAAGATTGCCACGGCAAACCGGTCGGTTTCCTCGTTCGGCAGCGCGCGCGATCACGAACACCTGCTCGAGCTCCGCGCCTCCGCGGATGCCGTCATGGCTGGTGCGCGCACCGTGGATCTGAACCCGATCAACATGGGGCCCGGACCGGCCCGCTTCCGCGCCCTGCGCCGGCGGCGCGGCCTTGCCGGGTTCAACCTGCGCATCATTGTGAGCCGCTCCGGCACAGTGAGCCTCGGGGCGGAGGTTTTCAGGCACCGGTTTTCCCCCATCATCATCCTCTCATCATCCTCACCACGCGGAGCGCCGGCAAAGAGCGGCTGAAGCGCTTGCGCAAAGCGGCTGACGCGGTGAAGATCTGCGGGAGGGAGAAGGTTGATTTTCGCCTGGCCCTGCGCTGGCTTCGCCGACGCTGGGGTGTCGAACGCCTGCTCTGCGAGGGCGGCGGGGAGCTCAACGACGCCCTTTTCCAGGCCGGACTGGTGGATGAGGTTCACCTGACCGTTTGCCCGAAGCTCTTCGGCGGCCGCCTGGCACCCACCATCGCCGACGGCCTCGGGGCATCCACGCTGGCCCGGGCGGCCCGGCTTGAGCTGCGGTCCGCGCAGCGGCAGGGCGACGAGCTGTTCCTGTCCTATCGCGTCCTGAAGAAGCCCGCGCAAATTGAACGGCGCAAGTTGCGGATTGTTTAATCCCCGGGTTCTGCTTAAGGTTGCACGCCGGTGACTGCCTCGGGCAGCCGACCGGAATATGACTCCGACATTGCTGATAGTGGATGACGAGAAGACCACGCGCGAAGGCCTGCGCGCGGCGCTGGAGGATCACTTTGACGTTTACCTGGCCGAGGATGCCCGGGCAGCCACGGACCTCCTGGAGCAGCAGCATTTCGATGTGCTGCTCACCGATTTCAAGCTGCCCAACGAGGACGGGATGAAGCTGATCGTGCGGGCCAAGTCGCTTTCCAGGCCGCCGATCTGCATTCTCATGACGGCCTACGGGTCGGAGGAGGTGGCGGTGGAGGCGATGAAGCAGGGCGCCGACGATTATATTGCCAAGGGCCGCATGCAGATTGACGAGTTGGAGCTGCGGATCACGCGGGCGCTGCGACGGCAGAATCTCGAGGTAGAAAACGTCTCCCTGCGGCAGCAGCTCAATGCCAAGTTCGGGCTGGAGAACCTGACCGGCGAGTCGCCGGCGATGAAGGATGTCTTTGAGCTCGTGCAGCAGGTGGCACCTGCGCGGACGACCATCCTCCTGCAGGGGGAAAGCGGCACGGGCAAGGAGATGATCGCCAAGGCGATTCACCAGCGCAGCCCGCGCGCCCAGCAGATGATGGTGACGGTGCATTGCGCCGCGCTGACCTCAACGCTGCTCGAGAGCGAGCTCTTCGGGCACGAGAAGGGCGCCTTCACCGGCGCCTACGAGCGGAGAGTCGGGCGTTTCGAGCAGGCGCAGGGCGGCACCCTGTTCCTCGACGAGATCGGCGAGATAGACGCGTCCATCCAGGTGAAGCTGCTGCGCTTCCTGGGCGAGCGCACATTCGAGCGGGTCGGCTCGAACAAAACGATGAGCGCCGACGTGCGCCTGATCGCCGCGACCAACCGCAACCTCGAGGAGCTGGTCAAAACGGGAACGTTTCGCGAGGATCTCTTCTTCCGTCTGCGCGTGGTGGAGATCTGGCTGCCGCCGCTGCGGGAGCGCGAGGAGGATATCCCCCTGCTGGCGCAGGTGTTCCTGCGCGAGTTCAGCCAGGAGAACAAGAAGGATGTCGGCAACTTCACCGTGGACGCGCTCGAACTGCTGATGCGATACCAATGGCCGGGGAACGTCCGCGAGCTGCGGACTGCGGTTGAGCACGCGGTCGTGCTCTGCCGCGGCGACAAAATCACCGCGCGCGACCTTCCGGCCGCGGTGCGCGCCGGGGCATCCGGCTCCCCGGCCGGATCGAACCCGGCCCGCTCGCTCGCCCGAGCCGACCTGACGGTCAAGGAAGCCGAGAAGCAGCTCATCGCCCGCGCATTGAAAGAGACGGACGGAAACCGCACCCTGGCCGCCCGGAAAATCGGCCTGAGCCGGCGCACCTTCCATCGCAAGCTCCACGAACACCATCTCGAAGGCTTTTAGTTTATGCCATTCCTCCAAGAAATCATTCACAAGATCGAAGTCGGCGGCGGGATGCGGTATTTCCGCGTCGGCCTGGCGGTGCTGGCGGTTGTTGTGCTCACGGGCGGCTACAACTGGCGCGCCTTCAAGAACATGGGCACCCAGGAGGCGATGGACAGCGCCCAGGTCGCCCGCAACCTCTCACAGGGCAAAGGCTACACCACCCTGTTCATCCGGCCGTTCAGCCTCTACCTGGTCAAGAAGCGCACCCTGTCGATCCAGGGCGCGGCGGCCAACGCCAAAGGCGCGGACCCAAGCCGCATCAACGGCATGCACCCCGACCTGGCCAACCCGCCGGTTTACCCGGTGGTGCTCGC
>JAPLUA010000467.1 GCA_026397855.1 Verrucomicrobiota bacterium
CGCATAGCGGGCCTTCAGGACGGTTCGCGAATGGCCGGGTAGCTCGTTTAACTTCATGCTTCAGGTTACGGGTTTATGGACAGCATTTTAGGCCCCCGCCCGCCTCGCCACAACTGCTAACCCGGATATTTCACGCTCCGATGGAAACGCCAACACCGCGCCGCGTGCCCTCACGCGGCGCTCGGGGGTGTGAAATAAACGGGCTAACTGGACGGAGAGGACCACGAAATACGCGAAACACACGAAAAGGGACCTCGCACGGACAAAGCCAAGCCCTGCCATCTCTCTTTCCCTTTCGCGCACCCATGTTTCGTGGTCATCTCCCCTGGCCGCAACGGCTTTGACGCAGCGCAGGCCTGGAGTCTAATGCCTTTGGGCCCGGCTTTGTAACGTAACAAAGCGGCAGCCGGGAGTTATGCGGGCTGAAACGGGGGTGGGGAGAGGTCCTGGAATGCCCCGTAAACGCGCCTGGAGCCCGCTACAGGGCCTCGAGGGGGCAGGCTGGTATGTGGGGACCCCCGGAATGTAACAAATCGGGCTAATGCCCGTTATCCGACCTGGCTGCCCCTGGCCTCAACGGCTGTGACGTAACACAGACTTCGAGTCGAGCTGCCCGCAGCCTTCTAACCTCGTAGCCACCGACGTGAGCCGGCGCTAATCTCCGCTCCGACCGGAGAAGATGGCGCGGACTGGCGTCCGCGGCTACGAGGTTATGAGGCTGCGACAAGAATGACCGCGCCCCGGAAAAATCCAAGATGCGCACAGCCCGCCGCGCGGCTCCGGATTGGTGTGGCCATCCCGGCAGGAGCACGGTAGGATTAGATTGTAACGAAGCCATGCATCATGCCGTGAAATCCAGCCTGCGCCTCATCCTGACTCTTTGCTGCGCCCTTAGCTCCCGCTCAAGCGTCCATGCGCAATGGACCAACGTCGGGGTCGGCATAGATTACCAGAGGTTCGCCATCACCATGAGCGATAGCCTCCCCAACAACGTGTTCGTGACCCGCATGGCGGCGGGCAACACCAACTGCATCATCGGCAGCATGATCGCCCAGAACCACGTGTCCGGGGGCAACGAAGTCGTCAGCTCCCAGGCCAGCCGGTATGAGGATGCCTTGAATAGCTGGGGCCAGGCCTGGGGGCAGCGCAACGATGTGGTGGTGGCGGTCAACGGCAGCTTTTACAACGGCGCGGGCGTCATCACCGGCGGACACATTTACGATGGATGGTATGCCAAGAGGTTTGACGACTGGTCCGGGCAGATGGGGTTTGTCTGGAAGTATGACCGGAGCTATTTCAACGGCGTCTGCGCCCACTTCACCGCCAGCCAGCAAACGGTGACGGTCGGCGGGGTGTCGAGGAACTTCGACGGCATCAACCTTGCCCGGGGCGCCAACCAGCTGATCCTCTACACCCCGCAATACAACAACAACACGCTGACGGACAGCAGCGGCGTGGAGGTGCTGGTGGAGCTGTCCGCGCCGATGATGATTCTCACGCCACCGAGCACGGTCGCCGGAACGATCCGGCAGGTGCGCGTCAGCCAGGGCGCCACCAGCATCCCCTTTGATCACCTGGTCCTGTCGGGCGCGGGGACGGCGGCGACCTTCCTCCAGAACAATGCGGTGGTGGGGCAGCAGGTATCCATCAGCGAGAAGCTGCTGCTTTATGACGGCCCGGCGGACAACCTCTGCTCCGTGGCCGACAGCCGCACCTTTCACAAAGCCTACGCCGTGGCGCAGGGCAACTTCGGGTTCTTGAAGAATGGAGTGATCCAGGCCACCACCAACTCCGGGATGGTCATTCGGGCTCCACGGACCGCAGTCGCCTACAACGCGTCGTATATTTTCTTCATGGTCTGCGATGGGCGCTCCGCCGCCAGCGCAGGGATGACGAGCGACGAGATGGGCATCTTCTGCAAAAACACCCTGGGGGCCACGGATGGAGTCAACCAGGACGGCGGGGGATCCTCCACGATGTGGCTCAACGGCGTGGTGAAGAATGTCCCTTCGGACGGCAGCGAACGCGCGGTGGCCAACGGCTTGATGATGGTCAACGTGCAACCCAAGCTCACCTCGACCCGCTTTAGCGCCGGCCAAACCGTCCCTCGGCGGTCGCCGGGGCGCAGGGGACCGTGGTGAGTCACACCATCAACGGCGTCTATGCCCGGGGTTATTACTGGTGGAAGTGCACTTTCAGCGGCACGACCGGCTGGATTGCGGAGAGCCTGCTGGTTGGCACCCCGGCCGTCACCCAACAGCCCACCAACCAGAACGTCGTGGCAGGTGAGACGGCAAACTTCGCAGTCCTGGCGGGCGGCAGCAGCCCGCTGGCTTACCAGTGGCAAAAGAACACGGTCAACCTGCTCAACGGCGGGCATTATTCCGGGTGCACGACCAATGCGCTGACAATCACCGCCGCGGACAGCAGCGATGCGGCCAGCTACCGCTGCGTGGTGACCAATGCCTACGGCAGCGTGACCAGCAATCCCGCGCTGCTGGCAGTGGCAACAAACGGCTCCGCGCCGAGCATCACGCAACACCCATCGAGCCAGAGCGTGGTGAATGGCCAGACAGCCGGCTTTGCCGTCCTGGCTATCGGCACCGGCCCCTTGATCTATCGGTGGCAGAAGAACACGGCCGATCTCAGCGACGGCGGACACTGCTCGGGCGCCCTCACGGCCACGCTCACCATTGCCGGCGCGGATAGTGTCGACGCGGCCAGCTACCGCTGCGTGGTGACCAACGTTTACGGCAGCGTGACCAGCGGCCCCGCCACGCTGACCCTCACCACCAATGCCGCCGGTGCCTTGACCCTCACCAGGATTCCCACCCTGTCAGGCGACACCACCAGTGAGGCTCGCGCCATCACCCCGGATGGCCGCTGGGTGGCCGGCGTTTCCGGCTCGCGCGGCTTCCTCCACGCGGTCAACACCACGAACGTCTTCAACGTAGTCAGCTCCGACGGCGCCCAAGCCACCCTTCTCACCGGCGTCGGCTACCGCACCAATAGCGGCCAGCAGCAGCTGGTTCTCTCCGGCCTGGCCAGCGGCTGGTTCACCGCCTGGATGACAGCCGACGGCGGCGCAACATGGGGGGGCAAAGTCCAGGTAGTCAGCGGTCTGAAGCCAACCATTCCAGCGGCCAATGGGCTGGCTGGCACCCCCTCCAATGTTTGCTACTCGGTCTGGACCGACGAAGGCCCCGGAGCAGGCGACAACTGGAGCTTGAACGTGGGCCGACTATCCAACTCGCCAGCGGCGGTTGTCTGGGGAATAAAAGCCGCCACCAAGCCCGACACCCTTCAGTTGAATGGCGTTGCCTCCAACGGCCGGGCCGTCGGCTGGCGCCAGAACGGAACCACCCTCGTCTATGCCAACTATGTGGCCGACTGGAGGGGCGCCACCACGCCGGCCATCTGGAACTCCTACGGCCTGGACGGAACGACTGCAGGCCAGGCTCTCGCGGTCAGCGCCGACGGGACCAGCATCTTCGGCATTTCCCCCAAGGGCCTCGCCACCGGGTCAACCAACTACGGCTACAAAGCGGTGTTCGACGCCACTTTCCCGGGCGCAGCGGCCCAACTGCGCACCAGCCCGTTGCCCAACTTTCCCGATACCGCCGGTACGGCCACGCTGGCCATGCCTTTGGGCTGCACGCCGGACGGGAAATACGCAGTGGGCATGAGCTACCGCAGCCGTGAGAAGGCGGTGCTCTGGGATACCACCAACCCCGATTCCACCAAGTGGACGGTGGTTGACCTGACGGACGTCGCCGCAGCCAACGGCATTCTCAATGGCTTTGCCCGTCTCCTGCGCGCGTATAGCATCGGGACCAACGCGGCTGGGGCCCTGGTGATTGCGGGCACGGGCCTGGACACCAACACTCCCGCCAACACGCGCGCCTTCCTGATGACCGTGTCGCCGCCGATAGCCCCGATCGCCTTCCCTCCGGTCGTGACGATCTCCAACCTCTACCCGGCGGGGATCAAGTGCAGTTTCCTGAGCCTGGCCAACCCGGGCATCATCTGCTACCTGGAGCGCACCGCAAGCCTCGCCCCGGTCTCGAACTGGAGCACTGTCGCCTCGACCCCGAGCACGGGGGGCACCGTCAGCCTGTCCGACCCCAATCCGTCCGGCCAGCCGCAGTTCTATCGCATCCGGATCCAGTAGCCCGACATGGCAGATCGAAGCAGGCAGGCGTGGGCTACGGCTTCCGCGTGGAGTGATCGGCCATCCAGAAGGAATCCGGGTTGTTGGGAGACTGCACCTTCAGCTTCGTGATGCTGCCCAGCGGCGGCATGGTGCGGGAGTCCTTCCACTTGTGGATTTCCGAATGGCCATCCGCGAACGAAAACCCGCCCGCACCGCCGTGGTAGCTGGCGGGGAAGTCAATCAGGTAGAACGCTGCCGGCTGATCGGGATAGCCGCTCATGCTGGTGCAGAATTCGCCGTCATTGATGCTGTCATACCTTTCATCCAGGAACACAAAGGTCATCGCCGGGCCCGGGTTCAACACCTCGCTGAGCTTCGCGTACTTGAGAAAGCCGCTGCAGCCGGGGAAATTCTCCGCGTCTGAGCTGTTAAACCAGCTCAGCATGGACACGCTGCGGACCCGCGGGATGATCTGTCCGTTGTGAGGCCCGGAGGTAGCCTGGGCCATGGAAGTGTCTGCGGGGCACTTCCAGATGCCGGGGCTTTTCGAACAGTAGGACCACAGGCAGCTTTGGGCAATGTCACGGTCAATATCCCAGTTGCTGGAGTTGGCGCCGTCGGCGACCGGATCTCCCGTCCAGCTCATGCTGTTCTTGCCCAGCCACGCGCCGGACGAACCCCAGGCTGAGGGCACCTTGTCGTTGTTGTCCTCCACATACATCCGCCAGCAGAGCATCATCTGCCGGCCGTTGTTCATGCACTGAACCGCCTGGGCCCGGAGCTTGGCCCGGCCCAGGGCAGGCAGGAGGAGGGCAGCCAGGATGGCGATGATGGCGATGACGACCAATAGCTCGATCAGCGTGAACGCCCGGTTTCCCGGGCGTCGGCAGGGCCATGATGGGGCGACCGATAACCGGCGTTGCATACGAATGAATCCTAAGGGCGCTGGCTCCCGATCACCATCACTGGTTTTTGCACTGTCATTTGAAATTTGTGCACAGCCCCGCCTGAGATGAGGGAACACCAGCTCTATCGCTTGGGGCGTTTAATCCTGCGGCGCGGCCAGCCGGAAGAAACACGCGGATGGAGTAAACGGATACTCCACGTAGTTGGTGGCCCCGACTCCATCCACCGGCCTGTCTGTTTCGCGCCAGCCGCCCGGGTCGGCCGGGTTGCTGTTCACCTCAAGGTGGTGCTTGGGGGTGCGTGGCCAGTAGATCAACGCGCCCAATCCGAGCTTCGTGATGGAGAGCGAAACTTCGGCAGGCTCGGCCATGATCACAAAGTCGTCCAGCAGGATCGGCGCATAATCGTAGGCCGGCCTTGTGATGCGCACCCCGGCATAGTTCGCGCCCGCCGGAGCGACCGCGCCGAGGCCAAAAGCCTGCATGGGATCGGCCTTGGAGAGGATTGCCGGCAGGGTGAGATCCAGGTTTGTGGGGTCGCCCACAGTGGCGGGATCGCTCGCGCCCGGGTACCAGACCAGGCTCACGGTGGCGAGGCTGTCACTCCAGGTGACGTCGCCGCGCGCACGGAACCAGAGCCTGTAAGCCGTGCCGGCCTGCACCGAGGCGCGAGAGCCGGGAGCGGTCTCCAGCACACCGGACGATCCGGTGCCGCTATAGATGTATCCAAAGGAACTGCCCTCGAGGTTCCCCGGCGATTGGTTGCCGGTGGCTCCAGCGTAGCCGTTGCCGGCGGGGTCCAGGGTGATCACCCAGCCGGGCAGCACGTCCGGCGTCCCCTGCGGCCACCCCCAATCGGGAGTGTAGTAGTCGTTGTTGGCCTCGAACCCGGCGTTGTTGGTCAGGAGATTCTGGGCGGAAGCGAGGGGGACAAACGCCATTGCGGCGAGCGCGATAAAACCGGCGAGATTGAGGGCGGAGCTTTTCATGAAATGGAGGGGAGAGAAGGTTCACGGGTTTCAGCGCTGAAAAGGGCTGCGGCCTGGGAACGCCGGGTCAGGTTGAGCTTCTCGATGGCATTGCTGAGGTAGTTCTTCACTGTCTTGTCGCTGAGCCCCATGTCGCGTCCGATCTCCTTGTTCGTCTTGCCTTCCGCCACCAGGGCAACCACCCGCCGCTCCTGGGCAGAAAGGATGTCGAGCTTGTTCTGCACGGCCGGGTGGGTGGCCGCTCGCACGCGGCTCATGACGCGCCGTGTGACCGCGGGATCCAGGATGGACTTGCCGGCGGCAACATCCTGGATGGCCTGGATGAGGCTGTCCCCGTGAATCTCCTTGAGCAGGTAACCGTCGGCCCCGGCTGCAATGGCGTTGAAAACCAGGTCGTCATCGGCGTAGGACGTGAGCACAAGCACCTTTGTGTCCATGTGCATTTCCCGAAGGCGGCGGCAAACGTCAATGCCGCTGCCGTCGGAGAGACGGAGATCCAGCAGCATCAGATCGGGCTGGATGCGGGCGACGGCTTCGATCGCGTCCGCGACGGAGCCGGCCTCGCCAACGACTTGAAATTGCGGGCACGACTCAAGCAACGTGCGCAAGCCAAGCCGGGTGACATCGTGGTCATCCACGATCAACAGGCGAATCGTATTCGTCTCACTGAGGTTCATTAGCGTTCCGCCGGGGAACAGTGACGAGAATACGGCAGCCCTGGTCAGGTGCCGAGACTATTTCCAGGTCAGCCTCCATTTCCCGGGCGCGGGCAGCCATGTTGCGCAGGCCGTGCCCCGCACCGCCGGATGGGGCGGGGTCGAAGCCGGCCCCGTCGTCCCGGATCTCCAGGCAGAACCCCGCGCCGGCCGGGTGAAGGGAAACGATGACGCCGCTGGCATGGGCATGACGAAGGCAGTTGCTCATGGCTTCCTTGGCGATGTGGAGGAGTTGGGTGGCCTGGGTGGATGTCAGTTGGTTGGCGGCGGCGGGATCCACCTCAATCTTAAACTGGGTCGGCCCGTCGCCGCTGGTAAGGGCCAGCGACTTGAGGGCGATCTTGAATTCCCGTCCGTTGAGGACTTTGGGCTCGAGTCCGGCGATGAAGCCGCGCACGCTGCCGATGGCGTTGTTGAGCGTGTGGATCGATGCCGCCAGGCGCGTTTCCACCTGCTCCGGGGACTTGCGGACCATCCGCCGGCAGCCCTCGAGGCTCAGGCCCGCTGCGTAGATGGATTGAATGATGTCGTCGTGCAAGTCGCGGCCGATGCGCTCGCGCTCCTCCAGGGAGCGGCGAAGCTGCTGTTCGCCCTGGCGCATTTCCGCCTGGAGCGCGGCTTGAGTCCGCGCGCGTTGCCTGAGAATGATCCAGAATGCTGCCGCAAGGCCCGCCGTGGCCAGGATGGCCGCCAACTCGAGCGCCTTGAGCGCCAGCGCACTGCCCCCCGCGGGCGGGCGGACGACCCGGACGTCCAGCGGCGAGCGCAGAATCAAGCTGACAGCCGGGCTGGTCCCGGCACCAGCCTCCGGGCGGCAGACACCCGTCAGGCGAATCTGGCTGCCGGGCTCCAGCGCAGCCAGGGCTTCGCGCGCATGGGGCATCTCCAGCACGGCGGTCAGGAACCGGCCGTGTTCCTGCAATGCGAGCGCGATTCCGTTGGATGAAATGGCGGCCTGCCCGAGGAAACCAGCCTCGACCTCGACGAGTTGGTTATAGTGGCGGCCATTGAAAAGGTCTTCCGGCAAAGCGCGCGCCGCCTGCGGAGGCGCATTTGTCCCCAGTTTCCGAACCACCGCGTCTTCGAGCCGCAGGGCCCCCAGCAGCGGGCCCAGGTAGCCGACCGCGTCCACAACAGTCCCCGGCACCAGGTCATCCTGCGCCGCCTGGATCTGCACTTCGAGCCCGCCGGTGGAATCCTGCATGAAGAAAACCCCGCCCGGCCGGCAGCAGGTGATGGAACCCTGGACCCGGACGAAGCCCAGCAGGCCGCTTCGCACATAGTGCTTCCTCAGGTCCCGAACCTGCCGGAGCGGCGTCGAAAAGGGGTCTCCCGGCGGTGGATTAAGAACCACAACATC
>JAPLUA010000173.1 GCA_026397855.1 Verrucomicrobiota bacterium
ATCGCTTTTCTCCTGCTCATTCTCGGCGCTGTGTTCGTCAATCGTCCGCTGTTTCTGCGCGAGGCGCTGATGATTGCGGCGGCTGCGGGCTCCTGGTTCACTACGAAGAAGGAGGTCCACGGGGCGAACCAGTTCAGTTTTCACCCCATCCAGGAGGTGGCCATTCTATTCGTCGGCATCTTCGCCACCATGATGCCGGCGCTGGATTGGCTGCAAAACAACACCCACCACCTGGGCAGCCCAAGCCCGGCCCTGTTTTATTGGGGCAGCGGCCTCCTTTCAAGCGTGCTGGACAACGCGCCCACCTACCTGAGCTTCTTGAGCGCCGCGTTCGGCCTGTTCATTGACCCGGGCATCGTTGACCAGGTGCAGTCCCTGATCCAGCAGCATTCCAACAGCATCGCGGGCATTGCCGGGCCGCACGCCGGGGCCGTGGGGAACACCCTGGCGGCGTTGCAGAAATATCATGCCGCCCAACTGGCGAGCGGCCGGGTCGGCACGGAGGAGATCGCGATCGCATTCCTCCTCGGCAACGGCAGCCTTAACCACTACATCCTCGCGATCAGCATCGGCTCGGTCTTTTTTGGCGCCGCGACCTACATCGGCAACGGTCCGAACTTCATGGTGAAAGCGATCGCCGACCGGCAGAATGTCCTGCCATGCCTGGCACCGATGTTATTGCTCGTCTGGCTGCTGTTCTTCCGGGGGTAGCGGCGTGCGTAACCATTGACGTGCCCCGGCGCTTGTGCGAAATAGTTTGAATGTCGGTCCTGGTTCAATCACGGGATCCCCGGCGCAGGCTCGGGGTCCGCGCGCGGCTGCCGCTCTTTGCGGGCGTTGTTGCTCCGTGCCTGGTTGCGCTTTGCTGTTCCTGCCGCACTCACACAGCGGCGGCTCCGCTTAAGCGCGTCTCCGTGTTGAGCCGGAAAATCAGCCTCACCGGCAAAGTCGTGCCGGTGGATTTCTACCTGCCCAAGGGAGTTAAGGCCGCCCCGGTCGTGATCATCGCGCATGGGTTCACCCGCAGCCGCTTGAACATGGCCGGCTGGGGAAGCCTGCTGGCCTCCAACGGCTTCATGGTTGCCATACCGGATCTCCCGGCATTCGCCGATCGGGTCCAGAACAGCCGGGCCATCAGCGAACTGCTCGGCGTCATTGAGAAAGGCCATCTGCCTGCCCAGCCGGAGCTGGCCGGCGGGGCCGCGTTGATCGGCTACTCCATGGGAGGATTTTCAACCCTGCTGGCGGCATCCAGCAACCGTAGCGTCCGCTGCTGGATAGGGCTCGACCCCGTCAACGCGGGACAGAAGGGGGTGGAAGCCGCACAGAAGCTTTCCATCCCGTGCGCCGTGCTGAGGGCGGAGCCGGCCGCCTGGAACATGCGCGGCAACGCGCGCCACCTTGTCGGGGCGCTTTCGTGCCCGTTTATCGCCTTGCGGGTCATGGATGCTACCCACTCCGATCCGGAAGACCCCACCGACTCCCTGGCAGAACTTCTTTGCGGCAAGAGCGACCCGCCCCGGCACCGGACTTTCGAGCGTTACACGCTGGCCACGCTCCGCGCGGTGTTCTTCGGCGATACGGCGTCCCTGGCCATTCTCGAGGCCGCGGCCCGCGACCCGGCCGTGACCGACGTTGCGTCGCGGAGGCTGGAGGATTTTCCCGCGCAAGGCCGGCCGCATTGAACCGCGTCCGCCACCCCGGTATTTGACCTGATATGAACACCTCGAATGAAATATCCCAAGTTCCATCCCCCCGGGCATCGGTCGAGCTGCACCTGCCTGACGGACGCGTCCTCTGCGGGCCGCGCAGCACGCCGGTAGGATCCTTTCTTAAGGCGCTGCCCGAGTGGAATCCGCACGACCCGATCGTCGGCGCCGTGGTCAACGGCGAGCTGCGCGAATTGACCCACCCCATCTCGATGGACTCCCGGGTGCGCCTGGTGAAAATGTCCGACCCGGACGGCTCAGGCATCTATCGCCGTTCGGTTACTTTCCTGCTCGTGACGGCGTTCGAGGAGATCTTCCCCGCCGCCGACATCGCCATTGACCACTCCATGTCGTCGGGCGGTTTCTACTGCTCGGTGATCAACCGCGGCCCCCTGTCGAAGGATGAATTGATAGCGGTCGAGGGGCGGATGAAGGAGTTGGTGGAGGCTGACCTGTCTTTTGAGCGGAAGGTGGTGCCGGTGCAGGAGGCCATTGACTACTTTCAATCAAAGAACCAGGACGAGAAGGTGCAGCTCCTGAGCTATCGCAGCAAGGGGACGCTGGGGCTGTATAAGCTGCGCGATCGCTGCGATTACCACCACGGCTACATGGTCCCTTCGACCGGTTACCTGTGCTGGTTTGCTCTGACGCCGATGGGTGATGGGTTTGCCCTGCGTTTCCCCCGGCGCCGGGCCCCGAACGAGCTGCCGCCGATGCCCGATTCCAAGAAGCTGCTGGCGACGTTCCGCGAGTACAACAACTGGCTCGTGCGGCTTGGAATTGAGAATGTCGGCGCCTTGAACAGCGCCATCAAGACCGCCCGCACAAGCGAGCTGATCCTGATCTCGGAAGCGCTGCACGAGCACCGCATTGCCGAGATCGCCAGCCTGGTGATGGAGCGATCGAAGGAGGCCCGCATCGTCCTGGTCGCCGGCCCGTCGTCCTCGGGCAAGACCACCTTTTCCAAGCGCTTGGCGATTCAGCTCCTGGCTCAGGGCATCTCTCCGTTCCCGCTCGAGCTGGACAACTATTTCCTGAACCGCGAGCTGACCCCCAAGGATGAGAACGGGGAATACGAATTTGAATCGCTCGAGGCACTGGACACCGTCCGGCTGCTGGCCGACCTGCAGCGGCTGGTCGCAGGGGAGGAGGTCCAGCTCCCGCGATTCAACTTCGGGCGTAGCGAGCCGGGCAACGTGGTGAAGCTTGAAAAAGGCCAGCTGGTGATCCTCGAGGGGATCCACGGCCTCAACCCGCGGCTCCTGCCCGGGCTTTCCGGGCGGCAGACGACCCGCATCTACGTCTCCTGCCTGACCCAGCTGAACCTGGACCGGCATAACCGCATTTCCACCACCGACACCCGCCTGCTGCGGCGGATCATCCGCGATGCCCGCGACCGCGGCTATTCCGCCCAGCAGACCATCAGCCGCTGGGCATCGGTCGGGCGCGGCGAGAAGAAGCACATCTTCCCCTACCAGGAGAACGCCGATGAAATGTTCAACTCGGCACTGGTGTATGAGCTGTCGGCGATCCGGCTCATAGCCGAGCCGCTGCTGCGGCAGGTCGTCTTCGGGACGCCCGAATACATCGAGGCCAAACGGCTGCTGGCGTTCCTGCAGTGGTTCCTGCCCGTGGAGGGCGGCCTGATCCCGGATAATTCCATTCTGCGCGAGTTTATTGGCGGGTCCATCCTCAAGAACTTCACCCTCTGGCGGAAGGGCAAGGATAGCGCCGAACAAACAAAGCAGCATTAAGGTTGCAATTCACCCCTGCCCGCTCCATCCTGCTTGAGCGGGATTTGCCGGGCGCGCCGCAGTCTGCGCCTGAACCTAACGCAATGAGCACATTACCGGATAACGAACTAGATCTCGAAAAACTCTTTCTGCCCGCTTGGGCACAAGAGCCTTCTGCCTCCAAGTACGCCAAGTACGAGGGCGAAACCGAACGACCTGATCGCCGCGGCGATCGGGATCGTCGCGGTCCGCGCCCGCCCCGCCGCGACGGCCCGCCCGGACCTCGCCGCGATGGCGTCCGGCCTGGCGGCGATCGCCGCGGCCCATCACGGCCCGACGGTGCCGCCCCACGGCCCGGCTTTCGCCAGGGGGACAGACCGGACCCTCGCCGCTTCGATCCGCGCGAGCGCCGCGACCCGCTGCCGCTCCCGGAGATTGACCTTAGCCTCCGGCCCGAGGAAAAGGGTGTCGAATCGCTGGCGCGTCAAATCAAGATGACGGGCCGCGCCTACCCGCTGTTCGACATCGCGCAGATGATCCTTCAGAAGCCGGAGCGGCACACGATCGTATTCAGCGTGAAGAAAAACGCCGAGGGCAAGCCGGTTCAGCCGCTGCTGGTCTGCGCGCTCGATGACACGCTCTGGCTCTCCGAGGACGAGGCGGTTGCCCATGTCCTGGCGAAGCATTTTGGGACCTTCTACCAGACCGAACGCACGGCGACCGAGCCGCCCAAAGGCAAATACACTTTTGTCGCGCAGTGCGGCATGAGCGGGGTCATCCTGGGCCCGCCCAACCACCACGACTACCAGAATGCGCTGCGCAAGCTCCACGCGGAACGGTTTTCACGGATGCCCTTCGATGCTTACAAGGCGCGCGTGAAGATTGTGCGCGATGAGGAGGTCGTGAAGAAATGGGTGGATGACCAGAGCTGGAAGACCGACTACGTCTGCCTGAACCTGCCGGAGGCGGTTCGCCTGGACGGCATGCCGGCGGTGGAAAAGCACTTCCGGGAGACCCACAAGGACAACATCATCAAGCCGGTGGATACCTGCACCTTGAATGGCGCCGTGGCGCGCGCGTTGCGCAGCCCCGCGCTGTCGCGCCTGGTGCGCAGCGTATGGGAGGATCAGCGGCGTTTCCCGCTCCAGATCGCCACGGTCCTGAACCAACAGTTTGCCGGGCACGGCCTCCAGTTCTTCAAGGTCAACAAGACTCTCACGCACGTCTCCGTGGCGCGTCCGCATTACCTCGATCTCGCCCAGACCCCGGTTTCTGAGGGCATCAGGCACATCGTCGAATACATCAATGCGCACCTCAAATGTAACCGCCGTGAGATGATCGAGGCGTTGGCCCCATCCCCCGCACCCGCCGCAGTTATACCGGTCCCTGGGGAGGCTCAGCCGGCGGCCCCGTCGGAGGGCGCTCAAGCCACCCCGGAACAGACGGCCGTGATTTCGGATCTGCACTGGCTGGTTCACGAGGGCCACGTCATCGAGTTTGCTAACGGGTTGCTGGAGACGGCCAAGAAACCGCTGCCGAAGCCGGCGAAGCCGGAAGGCAAACCTGCCGGAAAGCCTGCAGCCCCGGCGGCGGAAGCCGCAACAGCGCCCTCGGCCGGAGCGGCCGAACCCGAAGCGCTGGCAGCCCCTGCGCCCATCGCAGATGCGCCGGTTCAGAAGATTGTTCCTCCCGTGGATGAACTGCCGGCCGTTGAGCCCGAAAAACCCGCTGTGCCGGCCCCGGTCGCCGATGCGTCGCCCGACACAGCCAGCGAGAATGCAACCGCGCCCCTTGCGGGCCCGGTGGAGCCGCCGTCCTAG
>JAPLUA010000468.1 GCA_026397855.1 Verrucomicrobiota bacterium
GATCGGCTCTGATCCCCCGCTGAAAGCCGTGTGGGAGGCGGTGCGCATGACGGCGGATGAAATGCTGTCGGAACCGGTCGTGGTTTACCGGAAGGATGGGCGGCGGCTGCTTGGGCGATCACGGGAGGCGCTTGGGCGCATGATGCATCTTGGTTTTTCTTTCCGCCTGACGGGCGACAAACGCTACGCCGTGCGGGCAATGGCCGAAATGAAAGCGATGGCGGCAATGCCGGATTGGAACCCGTCCCATTTCCTGGACACGGCGGAAATGACGCTGGCGATGGCTGTGGGTTATGACTGGCTGTATGCCCAACTGTCGCCTGATCTTCGCCAGGCAAGCCGCGAGGCCATTGAAACAAAGGGATTAGGCCCCTACCTGAAACCCGGATCGGGGCATGGCTGGGCGCATGGAGGAAACAACTGGAACCAGGTTTGCCATGCCGGGATGGTCGCGGGGGCCCTGGCGTTGCTCGAAGTCAATCCGGTGGAACCAGGTTTGCCATGCCGGGATGGTCGCGGGGGCCCTGGCGTTGCTCGAAGTCAATCCGGATCAGGGGGCGGACGTGGTCCGGCGCGCAATCGTGGGCCTGCCTTTTGCCATGAAGGTCTATAACCCGGACGGAACTTATCCGGAGGGACCCGGCTATTGGAACTACGGCACCAGCTTCAACGTGATGCTGATCTCGATGTTGGAATCGGTGTTCGGCACCGATTTCGAACTCAGCCGCAGTCCGGGCTTCCTGAAGGCTGGCGATTTCATGCTCAACACAATCGGCCCCACCCGCCAGGGGTTCAACTTTAGCGACTGCGGCTCCGGCACCGGTTTTTCTCCGGCCATGACATGGTTTGCGGCTCGCACGGGGCGGCCTGAGCTGCTCTGGTTTGAGAGCGAACTGCTGGACCGGAAGCTGGCTTCGATCCGGGAGACCAAGGGCCGGGATCAGGGAGGCCGGGAGTTTCCGCTGGTGCTGGTCTGGGCCAGGGCGGGCCTGAAGCCGAAGGAGCCGGCGGCCCTGAACTGGCTTGGGCAGGGCCAGAACCCGCTGGGTGTTTTGCGCAGTTCCTGGACCGACCCCAATGCCGTGTTCGTGGCGGTCAAGGCCGGAACGCCCTCCGCCAGTCACGCGCACATGGATATCGGATCCTTTGTGCTGGATGCGGATGGCGTGCGATGGTCCCTCGACCTGGGCTCGCAGGGCTACAACGAGCTTGAACAGAGGGGCGTCAACCTGTGGGACTCCCGGCAGGGGTCCCAGCGATGGAGCATCTTCCGCTACCATAACCGCGGGCACAGCACGTTGCTCGTGGATGACGCCGAGCAGTCCGTGAAGGGCCGGGCCCCGATCTCGCACTTCTCCGCCGACCCGAAGAACGCCTCCGCGGTGCTGGACCTGTCCACGATTTACGCGGGCCAGTTGGCCGGCGCCACCCGCCGCTTCGCGTTGCAGCCGGATCACCGGGTCCTGATCGAGGATCAGTTGGTTGGCGGGACCAACTCCGCACGGGTCCGCTGGGGAATGGTCACATCCGCCCGGCTGAAGACGGACGGAGCCAACCGCGCATGGCTGGAGAAGAACGGGAAACGCCTGCGCTTGGAGGTTCTTTCGCCCGCCAGCGTGACCATTGAATCCTGGCCGGCCGACAAGCCACCCAGGGACTACGATGCGCGCAACCCGGGGGTCAGCATCGTCGGCTTTACCGTGCCGATTCAGGCAGCAGAGAAGCTGTGCCTTAAGGTTTTGCTGCTGCCTGGATCGGAGGCAGAGAAGAAGAATTAGTTAGATCTCCTCCAAGCCCGCCTTTCGGCGGGGCGAGTGTCCCCGCGAGCCCAAACACCTCGGGGAATCTGTGGGAATGGGGGCTCGCAGGCACGCTCACTCTCGCGTCAAAGGACTCGGGCAACACGCCCGCGTGCGGGCTGCTCCTGCGAGAGAACCTGGAGCACGGACTCAATGACCCGGCTGGGGGTGATGCTGGTCATGCAACGGAGGTCAATGGGACAGGTGCGGCGAAAACAAGGCGAGCACGGCGCGCCCCCATGGAGCAACCGATGCCGTGGATCGCCCGGCAAGCCCGGGCCCGTCAATTCGGAGGCGGTGCTGCCGAAGGGAACAACCACGGGCGTGCCGAGCGCGGCGGCAACATGCATGGATCCGCTGTCGTTCGTAAGCAGTGCTCTGCACACTTTCAACACCGCCATAAGCTCGCGCAAAGAGGTCTTCCCAGCGAGATTCACCACCCCGCCGCCGGCCGTCTGGGCAATCCCGGAGCAGAGGCTCGCATCAGCCGCGCTTCCCAACGCCAACCACTGGCAATTCTCGACCCTGCCCGACACGGCACGCGCGACCGCCGCAAAGCTTTCGGCAGGCCAGCATTTCGCCGGCCCGTATTGGGCGCCGGGGTTCAGGCCCAGAAAGATTGTCGGCCGGCCAGGGACAGGCTCCTTCTGTTGCTGCCGCAACAGGGAAAACAACGTGCTTTCTGCCTGTTGAATCTCGGCGGCTGAGATTTCCAGCCTCGGCGAGAGAGGGACGGGGTTTGCTCCCAGAACCGCCGCCAGGTGGAGGTATTCGTGGATCTGGTGCGCGGCCGGGGATTGCGTATTCGCCATGCCCGGTTCCGGGGCGTCCGTGTGGAGCCGAAGCAGGCGGTTGATTTCAACGGTGGAGCGCTTGCGCATGCGGCAATACCCCGGTCGAGGCGCAACAGCCCGGGTCAGCAACCAGTGGCGCCAGGGCCGGGCGTAGCCCATGCGCTGCGGGATGCCCGCCAGCCAGACCTCCAGCCCGGCGCGGGGCGAGTTGGGCAGGACCAGCGCGGCGTCATACTTCTCCCCACGCAGCCGCCTGGCAATTGACCATGGACGCTCTCCGGGATTGAACGGGACAACTGCATCCAAGCTCGGGTGCCCCTGCCAGAGGGCTTCGAGCTTCTCGTGCGTGAGCAGCGTGATCCGCGTGCCCGGGAGCGCCTCGCGCAGGCGCTGCAACGCCGGCGTCGTCATCACCGCATCGCCAAGCCAATTGACACCCCGGACGAGGAGGCGCCGGGGCGGGGAGTCGGCGGTGGGCTGGACCGGCATAATCGGGCTTTCGCGCGCCTACCCGGCAACCTCCGGATTGGCGGACTTCCCGCCGGGAACGGGTGACTTCAGGCCGAGGGCCTTGGCCTCTTTCCAGCGGTTATGAACCCAGAACCAATTCGCCGGGTCGCGGCGAACCGCTGTTTCAAAGGCCCGGTTCACGTCGCGCATAATCTCGTGCGTGGAACGTGGCTGCCCGTTGAGGTGGGTCGGAATCTCCTCGCCGGCCTCGATGCGCCATTGGGCCAGGCCGACACGGTAGCAAATACCGGGGCATAAGGCGCAATTGTAGCGCAGGGCAAAGATCGCCGGGGCTGCGGATGTGGAGCAGTCATGGCCGAGGAAAGGCAGCCGCAAACCGTGCGCGCCGGCCGACTGGTCAGAGAGCAGGCCGAGTATCACGCCCGGCTGGTTCATGAAGGCCTTCAACGGCGCGGCGTCAAATCGCCGCTCAAAGTAAAGGCAGCCCGAACGCTCGCGCAACGACTGGAACAACCGGTTGATCGAAGGCTGCCGCAAGGCGCGGTAGGTGGTTGCGCAGGTGTAGCCGGAGGCAAACTGGTGAAACCGGGCGTAGAGCTCGAAATTGCCGAAGTGGCCGATGGCCGCGACAACGCCCTGCGATCTCTCACCGGAGGGCGGAGCGATGATGCGGCTATTGCCGACGAACTCCACGTGCGGGCGCAGTTCCTCGAAGGTCATGCTGGCAGTCTTGATGGCGCAGGCGAAGTTCTCCCCGATACGCCGGAAGTTCTCGCTGGCCAGCGCGCGAATTTCGCCCGCCGACCGCTCGGAGCCGAGGCACATGGTCAGATTGCGCTCCGCCACCCGGCGGTGCCGCGCGTCAACCCGGTAAGCCAGCGCGCCGCAGGCGCGGCCCAGCCGCGCCACCGTCTTGAGCGGGAGGCGCTGCATGCACCCCACTAGCACCCGGGCCAGGCCATAAAGCATCGTTTCCATCGGTCGTCAGCGGAAGCAGATCTTGCGCACGCAATCCTGGAAATCATCCGCCCCCCGTAGAATCTTGATTTCCACCCGCATGAAGTAGATCGATAGGTCACGGCGGTCAATCTTGGGAAATCGGACGGCGTCCTTTTGCGTAGTCACAATGGCCTCCGCCTGCTTCTTCTTGCTGCGGTTGATGACATTCAGGATCTCCTGCTGCGTGAACCGGTGGTGGTCGGCAAACTTACGCGCATAAACCAGTTCCGCCCCCATCCTCACCAGGCTCTGCTCAAAACTCTCAGGCTGCGCGATGCCGCTGAGCGAGGCAACCCGGCGGCCTTTCAGGAAATCCAGCCCGAAGCGCTGCCCGGTGAAGACGTCTTCGAGGTAAAGCGGGTGATGAATGCACTCAATGATGCCGGCATTCGGGTTGAACTGGGCGATGCGGCGGCGCAGTTCCTCCGTGTCGCCATCGCTCTTGGTGATGAAAATGGTGTTTGCCCGTGCCAGGTGCGAGGGCGGCTCGCGCAGCGTGCCCCGCGGGAGGAGCCGCTCGTTTCCAAACGGCTGCTGCCGGTCCACCAACACAATGTCGTGGCGGCGGCCGCGCAGTTTCCAGTATTGAAAGCCGTCGTCCAGCAGCAGCGTATCGCAGCCGAACTTCTCAATGGCGTAGCGGCCGCTCTTGACGCGGTCCTTGTCCCATTTCGGAATCGAGCAGCAGCGATTTGCCGTCCGAGACCACGCGCGGCGGGGTGGTATCGTGGCGCAGCAGGACCTTGTTCAGAAACCACTGGTGGAAGGGGCGCGGCTTGGACCGGTAACCGCGTGAGAGGATGGCGACCTTCCGGCCCTGGTCGCACAGCTCACGGGCAAGTTTCTCCACCACCGGGGTCTTGCCGGTACCGCCAACGGTCAGGTTGCCCACCGCGATAACCTGCACTCCCAGCGTCGAGTCCCGCAGTATGCGGAAGTTATAAAGGAAACGGCGGATCCTGATGGCGGCCTCGAAGATCTTGGAGCATCCGTACAGAAAGCCGCGCACGAGCGATTCGCGAGTGCCGCGCCGCTCTTCGATGATGACCTCCAGGAGGAAGGTCTCCAGGTTTTCTGTCCACCCACGAAGCCTTTCACGCATCTGAGCTCATTGTGCCAAGGCCAAAGCCATAGAGCAAGCCGAGCCTCGGCTGCGCGGCTGCAACGAATTGCAAAGGCGAAGGCTTCCCGGCCGCGTAAGAGCGTCTGGTTTCCTAGCGAGTGACGTTGACACTTTGATTGCGCCTGAAATGCCCTGTCCGTCCGCTGGAAGTAATTGACGCTGAGCCTTTGGGTCCCCTGATCAAAGCAGCGCCCGGATTCGTCCGGGCGCTTTCCATTTGAACGCTCACCGACATTGCCAGTTAGGTGGTTTGGGGGGCGGGTAGATTTGGTTGCTTCATGGTGCTTTCTAAACACCGTTTTGGAAAATCGGGCAACCGCTGGCAGACGCAAGGAAACGCAATTCCCGAAAGCGCGGCATGCGTAACACTCCTGTAAACATTGGTCCAAAGTGGTGTTTCCTTGGGGTTTGAGGGTGGTGGTAGGAGAAGGATTCGAACCTTCGAAGGCGTTAGCCGGCAGATTTACAGTCTGCCCTCGTTGGCCACTTGAGTATCCTACCGACCGGCCTGTTTCAACCACGTTGCCGTGGGTAAGCGTTTAAGCTTGCTGATCACTGTATCCAGTAATTGCGTCGCGCACAACAGGATTTCAACGCGCGACGCCAACAAAATGACACAAAGCGCAGATGCTCCAGAAGCATCTCCGGCCATTGTCCCTGCCAGCCCCGGATCGCTGCAATACCGAACCAGAACGCCATTGTTTGCACAAATCACCATCAAGCGCAAGGTCAGAAAACGGCAAACGAACGCCTTGTGCGGATCTTGGATTTTTCCGGAGCGCGCACATCCTTGTCGCAGCCTCGTAAGCTCGTAGCCGCGGACGTCAGTCCGCACCATCTTCTCCGGTCGGAGCGAAGATTAGCGCCGACTCACGTCGGCGGCTACGAGGTTATGGGCCGCGGGCAGCTCAATTCGGGACAGGTCCGCTTGGGGGGGTGACTGCGCTACGGGAGCGGACAAGAATGTCCGCGCTCCGATAAGGTGAGTTGCGCCCGACCGCCTTCTACACGGAAGCACAGAGTCAAGCCTTCTGAGCCGGGCTCACCCGGTGAACACTCTTTCCCCTTGGCATGAGCCCGGC
>JAPLUA010000140.1 GCA_026397855.1 Verrucomicrobiota bacterium
AGCTCAAGATGCGGCGCGCCAAGCTCAAAGACTACATCTACCACCTGATCCGCAACGCCCCGGCTGCCTGCCCGAGCTGCGAAGGAACGGGCGTCGCCCGCTAATCAAGGGCCGAGGGGTTGCTTACCCGCTGCCGATCCGGCAGCGGGAGCGAGGGGGGTTATTCAGCCACCACTCTGGCCGTGCGGCTTTGCGCGGCGCGCTTGCGCGCGACCTCATTGAGTATCTTCTTCCTCAGGCGCAGGTTCTTGGGGGTTGCCTCCACGTATTCATCCGGCCCAATATACTCCAAGGCGCGTTCCAGGGACATTTTGAGCGGCGGGTTGAGCTGAATGCCTTTGCCGTCGCCCTGCGAGCGCATGTTGGTCAGCTTCTTGGCCTTGCAGGGATTGACGGGGATGTCGTTCTCTCGCGCGTTTTCGCCGACAATCATGCCCGCATAGATAGCATCGCCAGGCTCGACCATCAGGCGGCCGCGCTCCTGGATCATGTTCAGCGCGTAGGCCATCGCTTCGCCGCTTTCCATGCTGACGAGCGAGCCCTGCTTGCGAGCGGCGATTGCGCCGCGGTCGGGGCCGTATTCGTGGAACAGGTGGCTCATGACGCCCAGTCCGCGCGTCTGGTTCACGAGGTCGGTCTCCAGGCCGATCAGCCCGCGCATCGGGATGAGCGCCTCGATGCTGACCTGGTCGCCGAGATGGTGCATGTTGGTGATCTCGCCTTTGCGTCCGGCCAGGTTCTCGAGCACGGAGCCCATGGCGTCCTTGGGGATTTCCAGGAAGAGCCTTTCGATCGGCTCCAGCAGGTTGCCCTTTTCGTCCCTCCGGTAAATCACCTCGGGGCGCGAGACCAGCACTTCGTGCCCCTCGCGGCGCATCTGCTCCACGAGGATGGCGATCTGCATTTCGCCGCGGCCGCTGACGTTGAAGATGTTTGGCGCGTCGGTCTGCTCGATCCGCAGGGCCACGTTGGTGCGGACCTCCTTGACGAGCCGCTCCCAGATATGGCGCGCGGTGACGAGCTGGCCGTCAATCCCCGCGAGCGGGCCATCGTTGACGGCGAACTGCATCTGGATGGTTGGCGGGTCAATCGGCACAAACGGCAGCGGCGGCCGGTCTTCCGAATCGGTGATCGTCTCCCCGATGAACACATCCTCGAACCCGGTGATCCCGATCACGTCCCCGGCGTGCGCTTCGGGCACCTCGATCCGCTTGAGGCCCTCGAAATGGAAGATGGCGGTGATCTTGGCCTTGCTCTTGCGCCCGTCGCCGTGGATGCAGACCGACGTGTCGCCCAGCTTTACCTTGCCGCTGTAAATCTTGCCGAAGGCGATACGGCCCAGGTAATCCGAGTAATCGAGATTGGCGGCGAGCATCTTGAAGCCTTCGCCGGCGTGGGCGCGCGGCGGGGGGATGTGCTTGATGATGGCGTCGAAGAGCGGTTCCATCGTGCCGGTGACATGCGTGAGGTCGGTCTTGGCGTAGCCATCCCGGGCGCTGGCGTAGATGACCGGGAAGTCCATCTGCTCATCGGTCGCGTGCAGGGAGACGAAGAGATCCCAGACGGCGTCGAGGACCTTGTGCGGAATGGCGTTGTCGCGGTCAATCTTGTTGATGACGACGATCGGCTTGGCACCGGCCTCGAGCGCCTTGCGCAGGACGAAGCGGGTTTGGGCCTGGGGGCCGTCGGCGGCGTCCACCACCAGCAGCACGCCGTCAATCATGTTCATGATGCGCTCGACCTCGCCGCCGAAATCGGCGTGGCCGGGGGTGTCCACGATGTTGATGTGGTAATCCTTGTATTTGAAAGCGGCATTCTTGGCGCGGATCGTGATGCCCTTCTCGCGCTCGAGGTCCATCGAGTCCATGATGCGCTCCTCCGAGGAGATAGCCTGGTTGGCGCGGAAAGTTCCGGACTGCTTGAGCAGGCAATCCACCAGGGTGGTCTTGCCGTGATCAACGTGGGCGATGATGGCGATGTTGCGTATATGCTGCATAAAAATTACAAACCAAACCGGGGAATGCAGCCGCCAACTCAAGCTCGCACAGTGCGGCCCCACATCCTGGGGCTGCGGCTACAACCTCCGATTTGGAATCAGGCTTGGAATTATGCCAGCCAATTGGGAAACGTCAAGCCCGGGGTTTGGATGGGTCAGAATTAGTTCTTCTCCGGCTTTTGCGGCGCCTTCTTATCCGTGTCGGACTTGAGGAGGGCGGCCACGTCGGCGGCGGGCATGGCCAGCGTGGCGGCCAGGCTTGCACCATCCTGCTTGAGCGAAAGGGCCTCGGCCAGTTTTCCGGCCTCGGGCTTGTTCCGCTGCAGTTTCACCAACGCCAGAAAGCCCTGCACGACGGCGGCGGTCTGCTTGGCGACGCTGGCGTCGGATGTCTCGATGTTGAGCCTGGCCGTGACGGTGCGGTTGGTCTCCCCGACGTCGAGGCGCATGAACCTGGCGACTCGGAAGATTGCGGCGGTGGGGGTGGAGTCGGCGAATTCCAGCTTGCGGGCGGACGCCTCGATGAAGCTGGCGCATCCGGGGGCGCCCAGTTGCGGGAAGACATTGCCCGCGGATAGGTTGGGCGAGGCCTTGTCCAGCACGTCAAGGGCG
>JAPLUA010000243.1 GCA_026397855.1 Verrucomicrobiota bacterium
CAGCCCAACAGTGGTTCAAGGCGCGCGGCCTCGCGCCCGAGGAATGCGACCTTGATCCCCGGGCGGACATCCAATCCTGCCCGCTTTTCCCCGTCCTGACCGCCGGACAGATCGAGCCCGGCTTCGTCCAATGGCTGTTCGCATCCGACCCGGAAGCCGGGGTCGGCCTGGCGTCGAAGTGGCGCGCCCTGCCCCGGCTCTCCGCGCAGCAGATGCCCGAGCAGGTCAACCTGCCCCGGCTTTACCAGCAGCGCGCCCGGCTGCGGGAGCGATGCCTTCTGCCGATGCTGAAGAACTTCCGTCGCAGCGTGTTCTTCCGGCTGGACCTCGAGGCCACGGCGCGATCCTTTGCGGCCGGCGCCGAAATCCTGCCGGAGCTGACCTTCGGCCGGGACGACGATCCGCTGCGGCTGGTCCACGACCAGATGTTCCGCTCGGCCGTCCTGCGGCACCGCAAGGAACCGGATTGGCAGAGATTCGAGGCCGGGGCTTTCGCCCGCCTCCGGGAAATGATCGCCCACGAAGCGCAGCTCGCCCCGGCCTATCCGCGCCGCCGGGTGATCGAGGACCAGATTGTCTGGGCGCGCAGCCCAGTCCGCTTCGACCTTGCGGGCGGCTGGACCGACACCCCCCCCTACTGCATCGAGCAGGGCGGCAAAGTGCTGAACCTCGCCGCCGACCTCAACGGCCAGCCGCCAATCCAGGTGTTTGCGAAACTCTCCGAGCGCCCGGAGCTGGTCATGCGCTCGATTGACCTCGGGGTCGAGGAACGCGTGCGCACCTACACCGAGCTGGACACCTTCGCCCAGCCCGACCGGCCTTTCACGCTCGCCAAGGCGGCGTTTGCGCTTGCCGGTTTCCTGCCGCGCTTCCACGCCGACGCCGGGTTTCGCTCCCTGGAGCAGCAACTGCGCGAGTTCGGCGGGGGCATTGAATTGTCCCTACTCTCCGCCGTGCCCAAAGGCTCGGGCCTCGGCACCAGCAGCATCCTCGCGGCGACCGTCCTGGCGGCCTTGAGCGACCTCTGCGGACTGGACTGGGACCGCAACGTGCTCTTCACGCGCACCCTCGCGCTGGAGCAGATGCTCACCACCGGCGGCGGCTGGCAGGACCAGGCCGGCGCCATCTTCCGCGGCATCAAGCTGATCGAGACCGCCCCCGGCCTGGCGCAGAGACCCTCCATCCGCTGGCTGCCACAGCACCTGTTCGACCATGAATACGCCAACCGCTCGATCCTTCTCTACTACACCGGCATCACGCGGCTCGCGAAGAACATCCTGTCGGAGATCGTCCGGGGAATATTCCTGAACTCGCCGACGCACCTCGGGATCATCGCCGACATCGGCGCCAATGCCGACCTGGCCGGGGCCGCGATCCAGAAGTGCGATTACGCGATGCTGCTCGCCGCCATCCGCAATAGCTGGTCGCTGAACCAGCGGCTGGATGCCGGCACCAACCCGCCCGCGGTGGAGCAGATCCTGGGGCGCGTCCGGGATTACCTCGGCGCTGCCAAGCTGCTCGGCGCAGGCGGCGGCGGCTACCTGCTACTGTTCGGCAAGGACGAAACTGCGGCGGCAAGGATCAAGCAGGAGCTTGCCGCTCACCCGCCCAACTCGCGGGCGCGTTTCGTGGATTTCAGCCTCTCGGAAGCCGGCCTCCAACTGACGCGAAGCTGAACTCAGCCCCGTTCGACACTCCCGGCGTTTGGCGTAAACTGCCTGGAAGCCCGAAGCAATGACGACCGAACAGACCACCAAACCGCAGCCCGCCCCCCAAGTGGAGGCATCCGCATCCACCCCGACGGAACTCGCCATCACCGGCATGTCCTGCGGCAACTGCGCGAGGCACGCGATGGAAGCCCTCCAGGGTGTCCCCGGCGTGCGCAGCGCGGCCGTCAGCCTCGAACCGGGCGGCGCGGCGGTGCGATGGGATGCCGGCGCAGCGCAGGATGTCCCCGCACTATTGCGCG
>JAPLUA010000160.1 GCA_026397855.1 Verrucomicrobiota bacterium
CTTCCTCCATCAGCGTTTCAGCGACAATCGGGCTTTGGACTTAAGAAACTCCAGTGCGCCGCCAATAGCCACGTAGTCTTCCATTTCCCTCGCTTCCTCAGCGGCCAATTTACCCGCCTGTGCCTTGGCGGCCAGTTCATCGGCCCGGCTAAGGTCCAGCGGGGAAAGCCGCAGGCGCAAGATGGCCCGGGCCTCGGCGGGCGCGAAACCCGCCCTCTCCGGCTGGATGGCCCTCTTCCATATGGCGACCGGGGAATGATCGGCAATGACTGCATTCATCTAACCTCACTTTGGCATATTCCAGGCGCATTTCAATCCCGAAAACCGTCCCGATTTCACTCTTGCGCCACGTTGGCCCTCGGTCATTCTTAGGGCGATGGCTGAACAGAAGATTTCAGAGGTGCTGGCCAAGCCGGATGTGGCGTTGGAAATGACGCTGCGCCCGTCCCTGTTCTCGGAGTTCACCGGCCAGGCCAGGGTCAAGGAACGCCTGGAGATCACCGTGGCCGCCGCCAAGGGACGGCATGAGGCCATTGATCACATCCTGCTGAACGGTCCGCCCGGCCTGGGCAAGACCACCCTGGCAAATATCCTCGCCAAGGCCATGGGGGCGAACCTCAAGAGCACGAGCGGCCCGACGATCGAGAAGGCCGGCGACCTCGCCGGCTTGCTGACCAACCTGGAGGAGGGCGACGTCCTGTTCATTGACGAGATCCATCGCCTGCAAAAGACCATTGAGGAATACCTCTACCCGGCGATGGAGGACTTCAAGCTGGACATCATCATTGACCAGGGGCCCAACGCCCGCAGCGTCCGCCTCAACCTGCCCCGCTTCACCCTGATCGGCGCAACCACCCGCAGCGGCCTGCTCACCGCGCCGCTGCTGACGCGCTTCCCCATCCGCGAGCGGCTGGACTACTACCAGGCCGACCAACTCCAGAGCATCGTGGTTCGCTCGGCCCGGCTGCTGAACGTCGAAATCGAGGACCAGGGGGCGATGGAGATCGCCCGGCGCAGCCGCGGCACGCCGCGCATTGCCAACAACCTCCTGCGCCGCGTGCGCGATTACGCCCAGGTCCGGCACGAGGGCCGCATCACCGCCGACGTCGCCGACAAGGCGCTGGCCATGCTGGAGATTGACGAGAACGGCCTGGACGAGATGGACAAGCGCATCCTCGAAACCGTGATTGTGAAGTTCGGCGGCGGCCCCGTCGGCATCAGCTCGATCGCGGTAGCCGTGGGCGAGGAACCCGACACGCTCGAAGAGGTTTACGAGCCTTACCTGATCATGGAGGGCTACCTCAAGCGCACGTCCCAGGGGCGCGTCGCCACCGAGCTGAGCTACAAGAAGCTCGGTCTCAAGGCCGCCTTGGTCAGCCAGCCGGGCCTGCTTTAGAGCCTGTTCGGAAACCCAACCTGGGGAGGGCGAGCCCCGATTCCATGTTACCTTGCGACCGGAAGACCCGTCTTGAGGTTAAGACAGTTTGTGCGACACTGCGCAGGCTGTGGGCGATTGGCGCCCGGAATTGCCGTTGCCGTTAAATATGAATCTTGCCTTGAATCGCCGCTCGTTTCTCAAGCAGACCGCGCTTGCCGCGGGCGCGTTGCGCATTCTTAAGGTTAAGACAGTTTGTGCGACACTGCGCAGGCTGTGGGCGATTGGCGCCCGGAATTGCCGTTGCCGTTAAATATGAATCTTGCCTTGAATCGCCGCTCGTTTCTCAAGCAGACCGCGCTTGCCGCGGGCGCGTTGCGCATCCAAGCCAGGGCAATAAGCTCAACTGCGTCCAGATCGGGTGCGGCGGCCGCGGGATGAACCACATCGAACACATGGTCATCCAGGGCAAGGAAAACCTGGCGGCCATCGTGGATCCGGACGAGGCGAGCCACGCCAAGGTCAAGCGCTGGCTCCAATCCAAGGGGCAGAACCCGGACAAGCTCCAGGTCTTCACGGACTACCGCACGATGTATGACAAGATCGGCAAGCAGATGGATGCCGTGTTTATCGCCGCGCCCAACCATCACCACGCGCCGGCGGCCGCCATCGCGCTGCAGATGAACAAGGCTGTCTATTGCGAAAAGCCCCTCTGCCACGACATCGCCGAAGCCCGCCAGTTGCGGCAGATGGCGGCCCAATCCAAGGCCGCAGCCCAAATGGGCAACCAGGGCCACTGCGATGACGGCTATCGGCGCCTCTGCGAATTCGTCTGGGCCGGCGTCGTCGGCAACATCACCGAGACCCATAGCTGGACCGACCGCGCCAACGGGGGCACGGGGCCGCGCCCGCCCGCCCTGCCGGTGCCCGCTGGATTGCATTGGGACGAATGGATCGGCCCGGCGCCCTATCGCGATTTCCACACCGACCTCCACCCGCACGAGTGGCATGGCTGGTTCGACTTCGGCAACGGCTCACTGGGCAATATGGGCTGCCACGTCCTGGACGGCGTGTTCTGGGCCCTGAAGATCGAGCATCCCACCAGCGCCGAACTTGAGGAGGTGCGCGGCGGCAGCGACGAGCGCTATCCCACCGGCAGCCGTGTCCGCTGGGACATCCCCGCGCGCGGCGACATGCCCCCGCTAAAGTCTTATTGGTATGAGGGCTTCAAGAAGGACGCGACCGGCAAGGCCAGCAAGAAGGCAACCGCCGCGCAGGGCGCGGACCGGAACTATCCGCCGATACTGGCTGAGCTGCAGAAGCAATATCCCGACGAGGAGATGAACCGCCCCGACAGCGGGACTATCTATGTGGGCGAGAAGGGCGTGCTCTACACCGCTACTTATGGCGGCAAGATGCACATCCTGCCGATGGAGAAGATGGAGCAGATCAAACAGCCTCCCCGGACGCTGCCGCGCCCCAAGAACGTGATGACGGACTTCCTGGATGCCGTCCGCGCCGGCAGGAAGGAAACTGCGGCCAGCTTTGAGTACGGTGCCCGGCTGACCGAGTTCACCCTGCTGGGCAACCTGGCCCAGCACGCCGGCGTGGGCGCCAAGGTGGCGTGGGACGGCCCCGGCATGAAGGTCACCAACCTGCCCGAGCTCAACCAGTGGGTGAAACGCCCGCACCGCAAGGGCTGGGCAGGTTAACGCCGACCGACCGCACGGAGCATTGAAGATCAGACCTCAGTAAAACCCCCATTTTGGGAGAGAAGCAATCGCAAGTTAGATTTCGTGTCGGTGGCGGCTGTTTGTGATGCCTGCTGGTTAGCTGCGCGGCTGGATTGATAGCGTCATCTCATTCCGTTGGGCCAGTCGCA
>JAPLUA010000383.1 GCA_026397855.1 Verrucomicrobiota bacterium
TCCGGCCAACGTTGTAAACGGTGGACATGGTGCTGACGAAGACTTCGCGGGCGGCGAAAGAGGTGATAATGCCGATCCCCATCTTCCAATCGAAGCCCAGCGGGGCAATCACCGGCTCGATAAGCCGGCCGAGATGCCCGGCAAAGCTACCGCGCAACCGCTCGCCCGCGGCCTGGCTATCGAGCGCCTCATCCCGGGCTTGAACGCGGGCAGCCTGACCGGCAGGGACGGCAGCCGGGTTTTGGAGGTTGCCGCGGACGCCACCGCCCCCTGCCTGGTTGGCGGCAGCCCGGGGATAGGTGGCAAGAAACCAGAGCAGGATATTGATGCCGAGGATCACCGTTCCCGCCTGCCGGAGGAAGATCCTTGATCGGTCCCACATGTGCCGCATGACGACCCGCGCCACCGGTCGTTTGTAAGGAGGCAGCTCCATGATGAGCAAGGGAGGCTCGCCCTTCAGGAGGGTTTTCTTGAAGAGCCAGGCCATGAACAGGGCAAAACTGATGCCGAGCAAGTACATGGCCAGCATTGTCAGGCCGGGGAGTTTGATGAAGCCGAAAACCGTGATGTTGGGAATGCACGCGGCGGTGAGCATCGTGTAAACGGGCAGGCGTGCCGAACAGCTCATCAGAGGAGCCACCAGGATGGTCACCAGCCGGTCCTTGGGGCTTTCGATGGTCCGCGTGGCCATGATGCCGGGGATGGCACAGGCAAAGGAGCTGATCAGCGGGATGAAGCTCTTCCCATGCAAACCGACCTTGCTCATGATCCGGTCCATGAGAAAAGCCGCGCGCGCCATGTAGCCGGTATCCTCGAGAAAGCCGATGAACAGAAACAACAGCAGGATTTGCGGGAGAAAGACAATCACCGCCCCCACCCCGGCAATCACCCCATCCACGAGCAGGCTGTTCAGGTCGCCGGGCGGAATCAGGCCGCCGACCGCGTGGCCCAACCAATCCACGCCGGCCTGCATCACGCGCATCGGCAAGCGGGCGAAGGTGAAAATGCTCTGGAACATCAGGGCCATGACCGCCAGCAGGATGAGGGTGCCGCGGACCCTGTGTGTCAGCACACGGTCCAGCCGGTCGCTGAAGGTCTCGCCGGGCGGAGTGAGCTCGGTGGTGGTGGCGCGTTGGATCGCCGCAACCGCCACGTAGCGGCGCTCGATGGTAGCGCTGCGCCAGTCAATCCCGACAGCTTCGAGGCGGCGACGCGCGGCGGAAACGGCTTCCTGGACCGGCGGGGGGTAATGCTGCAGGCTGGAGGCCAGGGCCTTCTCATTGCCGAGAATCAGCAGCGCTTCGGCCGCCGCCTGCGCCCGCCGTTCATGAAATGTCCGGGCCAGCAGCCCCGTCAGGGCGTCGGCCTCGGTCTGCAACAGCGCAGGCAGCTCAGAGAATCGTCCGGGGGTGATGAGGGCCGGCGATTTGACCGCTGCGAGGATGGCGAGTCGGATTCCCGCCATTCCCCTGCCCGTGCTGGCGACCACGGGCACCACCGGCACGCCGAGACTCTGCGACAGTTTCCCGACATCAATCTGATGCCCGTTCTCCTCGGCCACATCCACCATGTTGAGAGCCACCAGCGTAGGATACCCCAGCTCGATGACCTGCGTGGCGTAATAGAGGTTGCGCTGCAGGTTGGAGGCGTCCACGACCACCACAACCACCGAGGGAGCGGGTAGCTCAGGCAACCGGTTCAGCAGCACGTCGCGCGAAATCTGCTCATCAATGGACTGCGGGCTGAGGCTGTAGGTGCCGGGCAGGTCCAGCACCAGGAGGTTTGAACCGGGCGGCGCGCCCACCATGCGCCCCTCTTTCCGCTCCACCGTCACCCCGGCATAGTTCCCCACCCTGGCGCGCAGACCGGTCAGGGCGTTAAAGAGCGTCGTCTTGCCGCAGTTCGGATTGCCCGTCAGAACGATGTAGGGAGGCCCGGAATCGGCCCCGGCCGGGGCGGGGATCGGCGCCTGGGAGCTGGAAGATTCGGGCTTCACCTCGGGTCACCCTTGCTGGTCCACCCGCACCAGGATCTGCTCCGCCTCGTGCTTCCGCAACGTCAAGTGGTAGCCTCGCACCCGGATCTCCACCGGATCACCCAGCGGAGCGAATCGGACCAATTCGACCGATGTTCCCGGCACCAGTCCCAGTTCCATCAGCCGCGGGCGGCTCTCGGGGGGCAGGTTGATCTCCGCAACCGTGACCTTGTCACCCGGCGCAAGCGAAGCAAGCGGCTGAAGGGTGGAGGGCATAGCTTGCCGGGCTCGACATGGGCCCGATCTACCGGCGTGAAGCCGGTCCGGCTTCGACCATGATTGAGTCGGCGAGCTTGCCGGAGATGGCCAGCCGCGCGTTGCAGACCTGGCAGATGTAGGTGGATTGGCAGGCGACCAGCTTGATCCTCTGCTCCTCGCAAAACCCCAGCTCGCGCAGCCGCACCGAAACGTCGGGCGCAGCGGAAAGCCGCTTGATGCAAACGACTTCGCCAGCCTGGATGCAACTGAGTGGACAAATCTCAGTTCCGCCACACTGGCCTTCCAGAACCTCGTATTCAGGGGTCGGCTTTTCTTTCACTGCGGGCAAGGTATGCTAATTGAGACTGAGTTGCAAGACCGATCTTCCCGCCCCGACAAGGCACCACACCCTCGATCCCCCGCAAACGGCAGAATTCCCACATCGCACGTAGTTTTGGCTTCTCAAACCTGCACAGGGTCAGGCATTTTCAGCCCACAAACTATGTATCGGGACCAGAAAGTGGTAGTCGTGATGCCGGCGTATAACGCCGCGAAGACGCTGCGCCAGACCTACGCGGAGGTGCGGGAGCAGGGCCTGGTGGACCGGATCATCCTGGTGGATGACGGCAGCCGGGATGAAACGGCATCCATCGCCCGGAGCCTGGAAGGGATGCAAGTCCACGTTCACGAGGTGAACAAAGGCTACGGCGGGAACCAGAAGACCTGCTACCGGCTGGCCCTGGAAGCGGGCGCCGACATCGTCATCATGATCCACCCCGACTACCAGTACACCCCCAAGCTGATCCCGGCCATGGTCTCGATCATCGGCAACGGGCTGCACCCCTGCGTGCTGGGCAGCCGGATCCTGGGCGGCTACGCCTTGCAGGGTGGGATGCCTCTATGGAAATACGTGGCGAACCGCTGCCTGACGCTGGCAGAGAATATTCTGCTGGGGGCCAAGCTCTCCGAATACCACACCGGCTACCGGGCATTCTCGCGCACGATCCTGGAGAAGCTCGACCTGGCGCACAACTCCAACGACTTCGTGTTCGACAACCAGATGCTGGCACAGATCCTCTGGCACGGGTTCACGATTGCCGAGGTGAGCTGCCCGACCAAGTATTTCCCGGAGGCCTCCTCGATCAACCTGCGGCGGAGCATCAAGTACGGCTGCGGGTGCCTGGCGACCGGCTTGAGCTACCGGCTGGGAAAGATGGGCCTGGGAAGCTCCGGGCTCTTCCCGGCACAGAATACTTGAAGGAACAAGGCTGAGACAGCCCTCGCCGGAATGGGAATGGGGCGGACAGGGTCCGCCGCCTTTCACTGACAGGATCATCCCGGAATCCCCGGGGCACCGGAAGGATCTTCCCAGACGAATGGCCAGGCGGGATTTCTTGCGATTGGCCGTCGCGCGATGCACCACGCCGGCCTTGACGCTCTTGTCAAAGGCGGAGCTGAGGGTGCTCAGGGATTTGGCGGCATCTTCCTTCTTGCCCGCTTCGAGGAGTTGCAGATAGCTCCGCTCGAGGGTGTGCAGGCGGGACTTGGTGCTGTGATTGCGCGCGTTCTTGCGGGCGCTGTTACGCATGCGGCGTTCGGCTGACTTCGTATTCGGCATAAATCAATAGTCTTTCAGTATCTCAGAGCGCGCCACGTTACCGTAGTGGCCCCAAATGTCAACGCCGAAGGCTGCGCAGCAGCCGGGCTAGATTTCCACCCGCATTCCCAGCTCGACAACACGGTTGGCGGGGATGCGATAGAACGAGCTGGCGGGCTGGGCGTTGCGGGACATGACCGCAAAGATCCACTGCCGCCAGCCCCTCATTGAGCCGGACCGGGTGGGCACGATCGTTTCGCGGCTGAGGAAAAAGGTGGTGCGGTGGATGTCTATCGGCTCGCCAACCAGGGGCGCGGAGGCCAGCAGCTCGGGCACGTTGGGCTCCTCCATGAAGCCGTAGTGGGCGATAACACGCTGAAAACCACAAGACAGCTTCCGGACCTCCATCCGCCTGGCGGCATCCACCTGGGGAACCTCGTCGGTGAGAATGGTGAGAATGATGTTGCGCTCGTGGAGCACCTTGTTGTGTTTGAGGTTGTGCAGAAGGGCAATCGGCGTGCCCTCGGGGTTGGCCGTCATGAACAGCGCCGTGCCCGGCACGCGTGGCACTTTCCTGTTCTTTTCAATGTCGTTCAGGAACATCTCCAGCGACATCGAAGCCGGCTGAAGCTTTTTCCAAACCAGGTCGCGCCCTCTCTTCCAGGTCGCCATGATGAGGAAGATCGCCATGCCCATCACGAGGGGAAACCAGCCGCCGCTGAACACCTTCAGGAAGTTCGCCGCGAAGAAGGCGGTCTCCACCAGCAGGAACACGCTGCAGGTCAGCGCCGCGCGCGCCGCGCTCCAGCCCCACACCCGGCGGGCGGCGAAGAAGAACAGCACGGTCGTTGACAGCATCGTCAGCGTCACGGCGATGCCGTAAGCCGAGGCCATGTTGCTGGAAGAACGGAACCCCAGCACCAGGCCGATGCTGGCCAGCATGAGCGCCCAGTTAAT
>JAPLUA010000281.1 GCA_026397855.1 Verrucomicrobiota bacterium
CGGCCATTATGCGCCGGGTCCGCTCATCGAGAAGTGGCCAAACGGGCTTGAACTTTTGCGCCAGCACCGCAATGGAACTCATGGAAAGTGATCATACCCGGTCTCTTCCACGGATGCTACCATTATATATTACCGCCGCCTAACTACAGAATGTGTCCTGGTTTGCTCGCCCCGCGACACATCATTCGTGAAAGTCTTAAAACCAACGTTTGGACCACTGCGAAGCTGAGGTTGACCGATTTTGTAAAGAAGCATCAGGAGGCCCGTGGTACGGTCGTTTCGCCCAAGTTCAGCGAGGCGGTGGAGGTTTTCAAACGCGAGTTGGAAAGCGATTCGAGGATTAAGCCACAAAGCAGAAAATACCGGCTATGGTGCCTGCAGAAGATTCAGAAATCATGGCCGGAATTGTGGGATCTACATCTTGACCAGATCACGGAACAAGCCTGCAGGGAATGGGCTGCGAAATTACAAAAGGAAATCGCCTGCCACTACTACAACAACACGATCGGAACCTTGAAGCAAGTGATCCAGGCGGGCATCAAGGAGCATCAAGTGAAGAATGGCCCAAAGCTAGAAAACCCAGCGATCGAGTTGAAACGGACCAAAGTTAAACAGAAAGATTTACAACTCCCTGAGACGTCACAATTTCGCCAACTCGTAGAGAATCTCAGGAAAGAGAGCGGGGGCTGGGGCCCCCGTATCGGCGACTTAATCGAATTCCTCGCCTACGGTGGACTCCGCATTGCATCTGAAGCGATCTGGGTGACCTGGAAGGATATTGATTGGCAACGCAAAGAGATCATCGTCCGCGGTCACCCGGAGACGGGGACCAAAAATAGCGAGATCCGGAGGGTGCCGATTATCGCTGACATGGAAAAGCTTCTAAAAAGGCTTCAGGAGAAAGATTCAAGCGACGGGACCATTCTCAAAATAAAAAAGGGGGGGTGTCAACGACGGGGTGCCGGCAGGTGATCAGCAGCCGAGCCAGCGTGGGGGGCTCGCATTTGGGGCCTGGGCGCGTGCAGACCCAACTCCGGCAGCCGGCCCAGGTGGCGCGGACGCCTCGCAGTCAGGCCGCAACCAGGACTAAACCGGGCTTAACGCAGAGACGCGAAGAGCGCAGAGAAACAGGGAGAAGATGAAGCCTCGGCGGATTTCTGCGACTCTCTGCGTCTCGGCGTTAAATCCTCGCAGCCCGGGAGGGAGTTGGACTATTGCAGCGCACTGGGGCAAAGCCTCAATCGAGGCGGGCGCACTTTTCCCGTTGAATCCGGATTCCTATCAGTAGTTGGACCGCAGAGGCACAGCGCTGCCAAAGCGACACCAATTTTAACGCAGAGACACAGCGCGGCGGAGCCCCAACCGTAAGGAGAAAGACAGAATCATGGGGAGGAGAAATGGCCTCAAATGACAGCACCGCTTGGTATTGCGGCTGAGGATTCTGCTTTCTCATGATTCTGTCTCCTGCCCTTTACCTGGTCGGCAGCACTGGCATCATTTAACGCAGAGACGCGAAGAGCGCAGAGAAACGCAGGGAAGAAGAACCCTCTGCGAATCTCTGCACTCCCCTGCGCTTCTGCGTTAAATCTTCGCAGCCTGCGATCAAATCGGGGCAGAGCAGTGCGAAGCGCGCGGAGAAACAGGAGCAGGAACGCGCGCTCGAATCCATTACTTTTCAGCTTCAGCAACTCCCTTTCAGGCCACTCAGACCGGTCTTTCGGAGGGCGGACATGCTTGTCCGCTGGAAAAATCTAAGATGCGCACCATACCCGAGGCGGGAAATCGAGGTTGAAAAGCCAGCGGCAACAGGCTACATCCAAGGGCTCTGATTCGACCATGCGCCTATGAGCAATACTGCAAACCCACAACTGGACTTCCTCCTCGGCCGCCGCAGTATCCGGGTTTATTCACCCGGCGAGGTGAGCGAGGAGGCGGTGACGCGTCTCCTCGAAGCCGCCATGGCGGCACCTTCGGCGATGACCAAGGATCCCTGGCGATTCATCGTCGTTCGCGACCTCCCTGGCGATTCATCGTCGTTCGCGACCGTCAGGCGCTTTCGACGCTGGCCACGCTCCACCCGGGCGCGGCCATGCTCTCCGCCGCGGCCCTGGCGATTGTGGTGTGCGGCGACCTGGACGTGGCCTTTGACCGCCAACTCAGCTACCTGCTGCAGGACTGTTCGGCAGCGAGCGAGAACCTGCTGCTGGCAGCTCACGCGCAGGGCCTGGGCGCCTGCTGGGTTGGCATTCACCCCGGCGAGCCCCTGGTCAAACGCGTAAAGGAACTTCTGGGCCTGCCGGCCCAGATCGTTCCGGTCGCCGCAATTTCAATCGGCTACCCCGGCGAACAGCAGCCTCCGCGCACCCGCTACAGCCGGGACTACATTCGGCGCGAAAAATGGTGAGGTAGGCGTAGGCGGCCGCCGGGCCGCGCGAGTCCCAATTGCCGGGCGTTCTTCCCTGGCGCCGCCACGGGCTGTCAGCCCTTTTGGCTTCCAGCCGGCCCGCCGAATGGAGCTGTGCCCTCAAACGCACAGTTTCAACAGCGGCCCTGATGCGCTACGTTACCCCGTGCGAATTGAATTACAGTTTGCATTTGGGCGCCTATTCCATAGGCTGATGGTGCGGTTTGTATAGATGCGACAATTCATCACAATTGCTACGAATGCCTTCATGGAGCTGGTGCGGCAGCCGGTGTTCCTGCTGCTGATGACCAGCTCCGCGGTGTTTGAGATCTTCCTGGCGACGCCTTACTACTTCGCCTTTGGGGACGAGCCCAAGCTGGTCAAGAACAGCACGCTGGCGGTGATGCTGCTGGCGGGCCTGCTGGGAGCGGTCTTGAGCGCCTCGGCTTCCCTGGCCCGGGAGATTCGCAGCGGAACGGCGCTGGCGGTTCTTTCCAAACCGGTTGGCCGCGGGCAGTTCCTGCTGGCCAAGTTCGCCGGGCTGGTGGTCGCGCTGACCTTGCTGACTTATGTGAACCTGGTGGCGGCGCTGCTGGCCAGCCGGATGGCGTTCGACGCCTACGGCTCGACCGATATGTTCGCGGTGGGCATTTTCACCCTGTCGCTGGTCATCGCCTACCTGCTGGGCGGCTTCAGCAATTTCTTTCTCCGGCGGCCGTTCGTGTCGGACGCGGCGTTCAGCCTGCTGCTGATGGTGACGGTGGCCTTCGTGGTGATCAACTTCTACACCAAAGCGGGCCAGCCACAGGAGTTTGCGACGGGGGTGGACTGGCGCCTCATTCCGGCGGCGCTGCTGATCCTGTTTGCGGTCTGGATCCTGGCGGCGCTGGCGCTGGCGTGCTCGACCCGCCTTGACATGATTCCAACCCTGGCGATTTGCTCGGCGTTTTTCCTGGTGGGCATGATGTCGGATTACGTCTTTGGCCAGAGGGCCAACGCGGTTTGGAAGCGTGATTTTGCCGGCGAGGTGGGAAGCCAGCGCTGGTCGTATGCCCAGAAGGTCCTGCTGAAGGAAATCGTGGAGCGCTACGACAAAACCCGGGATGGCAAGCTGGCGCTGGCGGAGCGGGAAACAATCAGCCCGGCGGACAAGGCGCGCCTGAAGGCCGTCGGCATGGGGGGAGCCTGGTGGGCGTCGGTGCTTTACACGGTGACGCCGAACTGGCAGCTTTTTTGGGTCGCCGATGCGCTGGACTCCGACAAGACCACGTTCCATTGGGGCTACGTGGGAAAGGCTTTCGGGTATATGCTGGGTTATGTGGGCGCAGTGCTGGCGATTGCGGTGGTGTTTTTTGAGGATAGGGAATTGAGTTGAGTGGGTTGCATGGTTACATGGGGTAATCTGGTAGAATGAGTCGAATGAGCCAACCGAGTTAGAATGGAACGAAGCATACAAAAGAACGGGCTGATCAACCTGCTGACGCTGCTGGCGGTGGGCGTGGCCGGCTTTGCGGTGGCGCGGTTTGCCAACTCGCTGGCCGGGCTGGTTGGCGTTGTCTTCATGGGGCTCGGCATCCTGGTAGCCGCGGTGAGCTGGTTCCAGATGCGGCTGGAGGATCGCGAGCGGCTCGAGAAGCTCGAGCTGGATGAGTTGGCACGGTCGCACGGCGGAGCCGCGCTTTTTGAGGCCAAGGATGCGGAGGTGTTCCCGGCGCAGCGTTCGCGCGAGCAGTTCGAGCGGTTCTTCGTCCCGGCATTCACGGTGCTCCTTTTCCTGCTGCAAGTCGGCGGGGCCTATTTCCTGTGGCGTTGGCTGTCGCGCTCCACCGGCGTGGCCGAAGTGAAGGATCCGGTCTCGGGCCTGGCCCTGTTCGGCCTTTTCGCGCTCGTGCTGTTCCTGCTCGGCCGCTTCTCGGGCACTATTGCCCGGATCGAGCATCATCGCCTGCTCCGGCCCGGGGCGAGCTATTTGCTGGCCAGCGCGTTCTTTTCAGCGGTCGTGATGCTGGGCCTGGTGGGGGTTTGGGCCGGGTTCCCGCGGATGGATTTTTACGTCGCCTGCGTCTTCTGCGGGCTGCTGCTGCTGGTCGGGGCCGAGACGCTTGTGCAGTTGGTGCTGGAGATGTATCGTCCGCGGCTCAAGGGCAAGGTCGAGCGGCCTCTGTACGAGAGCCGGCTGGTCGGGCTGCTCGGGCAGCCGGAAGGCCTGATCACGACGGCGGCGCAGGCGCTCGATTACCAGTTCGGGTTCAAGGTTTCCGAGACGTGGTTCTACCGCTTCTTCGAGAAGGCGCTCGGCTGGCTGGTGCTGATGCAACTGGCAGCGCTGTCGCTCTCGACCTGCGTGGTGTTTATCGAGGCGGGGGAGCAGGGGTTGCTGGAACGTCTGGGCAAGCCGGTGGCGGGCCGGACGCCCCTCGGCCCGGGGGCGCACTTGAAGCTGCCCTGGCCCGTTGACCAGGTTTACCGGTTCCGCACCGAGCAGATCCAGAGCTTCAACGTCGGCTTCACGCCCGACCCGAAACGCGAGGCGGAGCCGGTCGTGCTCTGGACGGTGGCGCACATGAAAGAGGAGAGCGATTTCCTGGTTGCAAACCGCGTGGACACCTCGATCGAGGCCACCAACCAGCTAACGGGCAAGCGGACCCCGCCGGTCAGCCTGTTGACGGTCAGCATCCCGGTGCAGTTCCAGATCACCAACCTGGTGGCCTGGGTTTACAACAACGGCGACGCGCCGGCGCTGTTGCAGGACCTGGCGACGCACGAGGTGGTGCACTACCTGGCCGGCGCCGACATGGGCGAGATCATGTCGCACACCCGGCTGGAGATGGCGCAGGTGCTGACGGACGAGATCCAGGCGGCGGCAAACCGTCACACCATGGGCGCGAAGATTGTGTCCATTGACCTGGAAGATTTGCACCCGCCGGTGAAGGTGGCTGGCGAGTATGAGAACGTCGTGGCCGCCATTCAAAAGAAGGAGGCCAAGATCCTGGCCGCCAGGGCTGACGCGATCCGGACCAACGCCATGGCCGGGGCCCAGGCGGTGAGCATTGTCAACAAGGCCTTTGCCGACCGCGCGGCGCGGCAGATCGGCGCGCTGGCCCAGGCCGCCCTGTTCACCAACCAGATCCCCGCCTACGACGCGGCCCCTTCCGTGTATGCCGAGCGCGCTTACCTGCAGACGCTCGTTCGCGCCACCGCCACCGCGCGCAAATACATTTTGCTCACCACCAACACGCACGATGTCCTGCAGTTCGACCTCCAGGACTCCATTGCCCAGAGCATGCTCAGCCTGAGCGTCACTTCTCCGCCCAAATCATCGCCATGAAACGCAATCCCCTCACACTGGTCGTCGGCGTCCTGCTGATCATCATTTTCGGCCTGTGGCTCTTTGTCTTCCAGGTCCGCACCACCGAAGTCGCCGTGGTCACCACTTTTGGCAACCCGACGCGCCCCCTCACCGAGCCGGGCCCCTATCTGAAGTGGCCGTGGCCGATCCAGAAGGTCTGGCTCTTTGACAAGCGGGTCCAGAACTTCGAGGACAAGCTGACCGAGGGTTTGACGCGGGACAGCTTCAACCTCCTCACCACGGTCTATGTGGGCTGGAAGATCAGCGACCCGGCCTCCTTCTTCCCGAAGTTTGTCAGCAGCGAGAATCCCATCGGGGAGGCGGAGCGGCAGCTGGAACGGCTGCTCGGCAACGCCAAGAGCGCGGTGATCGGCCGGCATCGCCTGTCCGATTTCATTTCCACTACCGACAGCGGAACGAACTTCGTCGCCATCGAGAATGAGATCCTGGCCACCCTCCAGACCCAGGTCCGCGCCAACAATTACGGCCTCGAGATCGAGTTCCTCGGCATCAAGAGGCTCCAGCTGCCGCCGAACGTGAGCCAGTCGGTGTTCGACCGCATGACTTCCGAGCGCAAGGTGCTGGCGGATCAATTGCAGTATGAGGGGGAGGCCGATGCGCAGAAGATCCGGTCGGACGCCGAGCGCAAAGCCCAGGAGATGCTCGCGGGTGCACAAGGGGAGGCGACCGGGATCAAGGGACAGGGGGAGGCTGAGGCGGCAAAGTCTTTGTCGGTGTTCCAGCAGAACCCCGCGCTGGCCAGTTTCCTTTTCCGGCTCAATGCACTGGAGGGCTCGCTCAAGGATCGGTCCATCCTGGTTTTTGACCAGAACACGCCGCCGTTCGACCTGTTCCGGGGCGGTTCGACCAACTGGCTGGGCGGCCAAAAGTGAATGAGCCAATAGGATCGAAATGAACGACCACCCCCATTCACACGAGGAAGCGCCCGGGCTGACGGCGCCGGCGGACACGCCGGTGGATGCTGGCTCCCAGGCCCTGTCCGAGGCTCTGCGCAGCAGCTTTGCGATCATCCGGTTCCTGATGATCCTGCTGGTGGTGATCTTCTTCGCGTCGGGCTTCTTCACCGTGGGCCCCGCCCAGCGTGCGATCATCCTGCGTTTTGGCAAACCGGTCGGTGATGGCGAGAAAGCCCTGCTCGGGCCGGGAAAGCTCCACTGGTCGCTGCCCTACCCGATTGACGAATGCGTCAAGGTGAACATCACCGGCATTCAAACGGTCGAGTCCAAGGCCGGGTGGTATGCCCAGACCCCCGAGGAGCGGCTTTCCGGGGTCGAGACGCCGGTGATGGCCGGCTCGCCCCTCAATCCGGCCGTGGACGGCTATGCCCTGACGGCGGATAACAATGTCATTCACACCCGCGCCACCTTAACCTACCGGATCAACGAGCCGATCCGCTACGTGTTCAACTTCGTGAATGCCTCCAACGCCGTCCAGAATGCGCTGGATGACGCCCTCCTCTGGTCGGCCTCGCAATTCAAAGTGGACGACGTGCTCACGCGCGATGTTGCGGGCTACCAGGAGTCGGTCCGGAGGCGCGCGGTGCAATTGATCGGAAAGCAGGAGCTGGGGATCACGGTGGAGCAATGCGCGGTGCAGAGCATCCGGCCGCGGCAGCTCAAGGATGCCTTCGACCGCGTGACCACCGCGGAACAGGAGCGCGGCAAGGTTCTCAACGATGCCCGCAGCTACGAGAACCAGGTCACAAACCGCGCCAGCGCCGACGCGCAGTCGCTCATCAACCTGGCGCAGACCGAGCGCTCTCAGATGGTCAAGGACATGGCGGCGCAGGCGGAGCGGTTCCAGGACATCCTGCCCCAATACCAGCGCCAGCCGTCGCTGTTTGTGCAGCAGCGCCTCTCCGAAACCCTCGGCCGCGTGCTGACCAACGTGCAGGACAAGATCTTCGTCGCCGAGAGCAAGGATGGAAAACCCAGGGAATTGCGGCTACTGTTCAATCGTGAACTGGTGAAAAGAGCGCCCTAGCTGAAACTGTCTGCAAGAACATGCAAGTTACCTCACTTCTGAGCCGCCACGAGCACGATCACGACCACCCTCATGGCGAGTCATGCTCGTGCGGTCACGACCATGAGCACGCGCCCGTGCGGTTGCGGCAGACCCTGGTCGGCATCGTCTTCGTGCTGAACGCGTTCATCGTGGACTGGGCGTTCGAGCAGGGCCACACCGTCGCCAGCGTCAGTGCGCTGCTGGGCGCCATCACCCTGGGCTACCCCATCATCTGGACCGCCATCCAGGACATCCGTAAAGGCACGCTGAGCATCAACGAGCTGGTTGCAATCGCCGTGCTCGCCGCCTTTGCATCCGGTGATTACAAGACCGCTGGCGTGGTCGCGTTCTTCATGCTGATCGGCGAGATCATCGAAGCGCGCACGGCCGAGGGCGCCCGCGCGTCCATTGAGTCGCTCATCAAGCTGACCCCTACCAAGGCGCGCCGCATCACGCCACAGGGCGAGGAAGAGGTAGCCGCCAAGGACCTCGCCATAGGGGATGTGATCCGCATCCGTCCCGGCGACAATGTCGCAGCGGACGGCATCATCCTGACGGGGCAGGGCTCCTTCAACCAGGCCACCATTACCGGCGAATCGCTGCCGGCGGACAAGAAGCCGGGGGATGAAGTATTTGCTGGCACCCAGAACCTGACCGGTGTGCTGGAGATCAAGGTGAGCCGCGCCGGCGTTGACACCACGCTCGGCCGTGTGCGGGAGCTGATCCTGGCGGCGGAGAAGACGAAGCTGCCGATCATGAAGATCGTGGACCAGTATATGGGCTTCTACACGCCGCTCGTGCTGGTGATCGCGGCCCTGGTCTGGGCTTTTACGGGGAAGGAGCACGGGCTGAACAACGTCATCTCGGTCATCATCTTCAGTTGCCCTTGCGCCTTCATCCTGGCTACCCCCACCGCCATGGTGGCCGCACTCTCGGCGGCCGCCCGCCTCGGGATCCTCATCAAGAACGTCGCCGACATCGAGGCTGCCGCGAAGATCAATGCTTTCATCTTCGATAAGACCGGCACCCTGACAACCGGCGAGCTGGCGGTCAGCCGGTTGGCGCCTCTCGGCGGGGTTACCCCCGCGGAACTGCTGCGCGTGGCGGCATCGGCGGAGAAATACAGCAACCACCCGACCGCCAAGGCGCTGTCCCAGCTTGCCCGGGAAGCCGGCGTGCCGCTGCCCGAGCCCAAGGATTTCACCGAGACCGCCGGCCGGGGTGTCAAGGCGGATATCGCGGGTGCCAGGGTGCTGGTGGGCAGGGCGCAGTGGCTGAGCGATAACGGCGTGACTGGCGACTTCCTGAAGTCAGTGGACCTGAACGAAACGGAAGGCTGGAGCCTTATTTTCGTGGCGCGCGATGGCCAGTGCATCGGTTGGGTGGGATTGCAGGATCAGACCCGCGCGGAGGCCCGCGAGGCGCTGGCTGAGCTGAAAGCGAGCGGCGTGCGACGCATCGCCATGATTTCCGGAGACCGGCAGCCGGTCGCCACCCGCGTGGCCCACGAGATTGGCTGCGAGGAGGCCCGGGGCGAGTGTCTGCCGCAGAACAAGGTTGAGTTTGTGCGCGCCGTCAAAGCCAAGGGCTATAAAGTGGCCGTGGTGGGCGATGGCGTAAACGATGCGCCCGCGCTGGCCGCCGGCGATCTCGGCATTGCGATGGGCGCCGCCGGCAGCGAGGTGGCGATTCACAGCGCGACCATTGCCCTGATGAACAACGATCTCCGCCGCCTGCCATTCCTGGTGAAGCTCTCCCGCAGCACCCGCACCGTCATCAACCAGAACTTCATGTTCGGTGTCGCATTCATTATCGGGGGGATGACCCTGTCGGCGCTGAGCTACGTCCCGCCCGCGCTGGCCGCGGCGATGCACACCGTTGGCTCGCTGATCGTCGTTTTCAACAGCGCGCGCCTGGTGCGCAAGGGCGAGGAACTGGAGCATTATCATCCGGAGGCGCCGGCGTCCAAGCCGGGGGAACCCGCTGCGCCGGCGGCGAAGGCCAGCCTGTCGCCGAAGATGGCCTGACCGAATAGCGTTTATGATCGCGGCTGAACCCGCCCAACCCTCATCAGTCGGCACCCGCTCCAGCGGCGAGGTCGTCGTCTCCATCACCGGGCTGACCAAGGTCTTCAAGGATTTCTGGGGCCGGCCCAAGGCCCGGGCGGTGGACAACGTGGATTTCCAGGTGCGGCGGGGCGAGGTCTTCGGCCTGCTGGGCCCGAATGGATCGGGCAAGTCAACCACGGTGAAGCTCATGCTGGGATTGCTTTACCCGACCAAGGGGCACATTGAAGTGTTCGGCCATTCGCCGCGCCACGTGGCCACCAAGTCGCGGATTGGCTACCTGCCGGAGGAATCCTATCTCTACCGGTACCTGGATTCCCGGGAGACCCTCGAGTTCTTCGGCAACCTCTTCTGCCTGCCTAAAAGTGACCGCGCAAACCGGACCGAGCAGTTGCTCGAAATGGTCGGCTTGAGCCAGACGCGGACGCGCGCGGTGGGCGAGTTCTCCAAGGGCATGCAGCGCCGCATTGGCCTGGCCCAGGCGCTCATCAACGATCCGGACCTGATCATCCTGGACGAGCCGACCTCCGGCCTCGACCCCATCGGCTGCCGCGAGGTGAAAGACCTGATCGTGGCGCTGGCCCGGCGCGGCAAGACAGTAATCCTGAGCAGCCATTTGCTGTCCGATGTGGAAGATGTTTGCGACCGCGTCGTGATTTACTACGGCGGCAAGGTCCAGGCGATGGGAACCCTGAAGGAATTGCTGGCGACGCCCGATGCGATCCGCATCACCACTCCTGCTCTTTCGCGCGAGACGATGGAGCGCGTGCTCCAGACCATCCGCCAGGATGTGGCGGAAGACAAGGTTCAGGTTGATACCCCGACCCAGAACCTCGAGAGCTACTTTCTGGCGGTCGTGCAGCGCGCGCAGCAGGCGGCGGCACAGACTTCCGGCGCCATGTCGGGCGCGACCGTTGCCGCCTATTTGCGCGGGAACGAGGAATCCGGGCCGGCGCCCGACAAGATTCTGGAGCGCCTGGCGATGCCGCAAGCCGCGGCGCCAGTTGCCGCCGCGCCGATCCAACCGGCGGAAACCGTGGACCGGCAGAAGCTGGACGCATTGACCAGAGCGGCCGAATCGGCACCGCTGCCGGTCCGGACGACAGCCGTGCCCGAGCCGGCGGCGGACCTGAACAAAGCCAATGAGAAGCTGTCCGCTCTCCTGGGCAAGCAGGAGTGAGGCCGCGTGTGCCCGGTCAGCCACCGCAGAAAGCAGCGCCCGTCGCCGTAACTAAATGCAACGCCTTCTAGCCATCACCTGGCTGACCTGGAAAGCCGCGTTTCGATTCCGCCTGTTCCTGGTGGTGGCGGTGCTCCTGCTGGGTGCCGTGATCGGGCTGCCGTTGATGATCAAGGATGACGGAACGGCCCGCGGGTTCACGCAAATCCTGCTCACCTACACGCTCAGTTCCATTACGGCCCTCCTGGGGCTCTCCACCCTTTGGCTCGCCTGCGGCACCCTGGCCCGCGACATCGAGGAATGCCAGATCCAGATGCTGGCCGTGAAGCCCATCGCCCGCTGGCAGATCTGGATCGGCAAGTGGATGGGGATCATGTCCTTGAACGCCGCCTTGCTGGCGCTGGCCGGCGGCAGTGTGTTTTTCCTGCTGCAATGGCGCGCCACCCGCCTGCCGGCCGCCGAGCAGACCATCCTCCGCAACGAGGTGCTCGTCTCCCGCGGTTCGGTGAAACCCAGGAGCTACGAGAAGGATATTGACGCCGAAACGGACCAGAAGCTCAAGGAGCGGATGGAGAAGAACCCGGGCCTGAGGGCGGATGTCGCCGAGGCGCGAAAGCAGATCCGGGAGAGCATCAAGGCGGAATACCAGGTCGTTCCGTCCGCATGGACGCACGAGTGGAAGATTGACCTGGGGCTGGCGAGGCATTTTCTACACGGCCAGCCGCTCTATCTGCGCGTCAAGTTCAACGCTGCCGAGAAGAGCCCCTCCGGCACCTTCCAGGGGGCCTGGCGCGTGGGGGTGCCCCGCAAGACGTCGCTGTGGCACAGCGAGGAAATGAGCCTGGCGCCGGACACGTTCCATGAGTTCAGGATCGAACCCTATTTCGACGACCAGGGGGTTTTGACGGTCACCTTCGCCAATTTGAACAAAACCGCCTTGCTGTTTCCGCTGGAGGACGGCCTGGAGGTGCTCTATCCCGAGGGCGGGTTTGGCCTGAACTTCGTGCGCGGGCTCGGAATCATCTTCTGCTGGATGGCGCTGCTGGCGGCGCTCGGCCTGGCCTCCGCGAGTTTTCTTTCCTTCCCGGTCGCGGCGTTTTTGTCATTGGGGGTCCTGACTTTGGCCCTCTCCAGCGGCACGCTGGCCAATGCGGTGTCCGAAGGGACCTTGATGGGCTACAACGAGGAGACGGGCAAGGGCGGGCATTCAGCGCTGGATATTGTCGCCATTCCCGTGTTTCGCTTGGTGCTGCAGGTGGTCAACCTTGCCAAGGACTTCTCCCCCATTGACTCGCTCAGCACCGGCCGCAGCATCACCTGGGTGCAGCTTGGCCTGGCCTTTTGCCAGATCGTCGTGCTCCTCGGTGGTAGCCTGGGGGTGTTCGGCATTATCGTCTTCAACCGCCGCGAGCTGGCCACCGCGCAAGGCAACCAATGAGCGCTTCCGCCAGGAAAGTTCTGCTGCTGCTGCTCGCCCTCGGGCTGCTGGTCGGCGTCTCGTTTGTCCAGCAGTCTCTCAATCGCGATCGGGACAGGCTCGACCTGACGCGCGTCCAGCATCTCGAGAATGCGCCGCCCGTGCTGGCGTTCACCACCATGGCCCTGGGTGGGTTTCGCGGTCTCATCTCCAACGCGCTCTGGATGCGCGCCAGCGACCTCCAGGACGAGGATAAGTTCTTCGAGATGGCCCAACTGGCCGACTGGATCACCAAGCTCGAGCCGCATTTCGTCCATGTCTGGCTCATGCAGGCCTGGAATATGGCCTACAATATCTCCGTCAAGTTCAAGGACTTCCCCGACCGCTGGCGTTGGGTCAAGGCCGGCGTCGAGTTGCTGCGCGATGATGGCCTGCGCTACAACCCCAACGAAATCCTCCTCTACCGGGAGCTCTCCTGGTTCTTCCAGCACAAGATCGGTCAGAATCTCGACGACGCGAACATGTATTATAAGGGGGAGTGGGCCAAAGAGATGCACGAAGTCTTCGGCCGCAAGAAGCCCGATCTCGGCGAGTTGATCAATCCTCAGACCGCCGACCAGACGAACCGCGCCCGGCTCCTCGTGGAGAAATACAAGATGGATCCGCGTTTCATGAAGGATGTGGATCAGCGCTACGGCCCGCTCGAGTGGCGCCTGCCGGAAGCGCACGCGATATACTGGGCGGCGCTGGGGTTAAAGCGCGCTGAAGAGAACCCGACCAAGGTTTCCAAGGACGACCTGATCACCGTGCGCCGGAACATTTACCAGTCCATGCAGTTGAGCTTCCACCGCGGGCGGCTGGTCTCGAATCCCTTCGACAAGACCTTCGAGTTCGGGCCCAACCTCGACATCATCCCCAAGGTCAGCGCCGCCTATGAGCAGGCTGCCAAGGAGGATGAGAAGAACCGCGACCATATCCTGCGCGCGCACCGGAACTTCCTGCGCACCGCCATCTACTTTCTGTACGAATACAACCGCATCGCCGATGCCTCCTATTGGTATAACTACCTGGGAACGCGGTATCCGGACAAACCCCTGATTGACGGCAAGGGCAACTCGATCCCTGCCAATCTCACGCTCGTTGAATACGTGCTGTCCCAGGTCGGGATGGATATCAACGAGACTTCGAGGGACAAGGTCACAGCCGCCATCGAGGGCATGATCCGTAATGCCTACGAGAGCCTGATCCTGGGCGAGGACGCCCACTTTGCCGGCTACAAGGCCATGGCCCGCCAGGTCTGGGATGTTTACCAGGGCAAGATCCCCAAGGAAGGCAAGGCGCGCGTCGGCTTGCGCCCCCTTGAGGACACCGACAGGGAGATACTGAATCGTTTTCTGGATCCTGCCGAGGGCGCGCCGTTCGAGGTCCGAGCCGTGCTGCGCGGCAAGTTGGGGCTGCCGGCTGAGGCTGCTCCGCTGCCGGCGACGACCAACGCGCCTCCGGCGAAGGCATCGAGCAAGTAGCGGAGGGGCTTTCCCGGTCTTTGGGAGGCTGTGGACCAGGAGGTTTTTGCTGCGGTGATGGCCCTTCGCAGAATGCCAAGTTTAGTAAGCGAGCCGCCGCAACCCGGGAACACGGTCGAAGGCTCGGTCGCGGCTGACGACGGGTTGGCCATAATACCGGCAGAAGCCGGCGATCCAATTGTCGTTCTCCCCAAGCCTTCGACCTGTCTGGATTAGCTCGCGGTCAATAGCGGCGGCGGTGTAGGCAATCTCCGGCGTCAGCCGCAATACCCGGTAGTGAGAAAGCAGCAGCCGCGCGTCATTCGGAGTGGCGTACATGACTGCGATCTCGCCGATGGAAATCACCGTGACGAGGAAGGGCTGGCGCCGCCGGGCGGCAAGAAAGGTGAAAGCCGGGCCGCGCCAGCCGTTTTCCCTTTCGCGCACCAGGTCACTGAGGAAAGTCGTATCGCAAATCATTTCCGCAGTGACCGCCGCCCGCGGCCAGCCAGCGCCGCTGCCCGCAAGGAAGGACACGCTTTAGGAACTTGGATACGTTCCATTCCATCCAGGACATCCCCAGCCGTTTCCCAAGGCTCCGGCAGTTCGCGCAGTATGACATCAGAGAAGCTATCCCCGGGCGACTTAAACTTTTTGAGCCGTTTGTGTGCCTCTGTATTGATCGTCAAAGTGACATAAGCCATACGCTGAAGCTACACTAGCAGTCCTTGAATTTCAAAACACTTCGCTTTGCAGGTCCAATGTCCCTGCGAACTCGCTGTTTGTGATGCCAGGGTCAAAATCGGCAGGTCAGAAATTTCTGGCCTTAAAGCCAAGGCTCGCGCAACATCCCGCGGCAATGCGGCAGGACATTTTAACGCGATGAAAGCAAAGATTATTATCACGCCCAAGAAGGCGGTGCTCGATCCGCAGGGCAAGACGGTGCAGAACGCCCTCGCCCACATCGGCTACACCGGCATCGGCGCGGTCCATGTGGGTAAGTACCTGGAGATCGAGCTGGCTGGCGGGGATCGGGAAGGCGCCCGGAAGCAGATTGACGAGGCGTGCCACAGGATCCTGAGCAACCCCGTGATCGAGGATTACCGGTTCGAGATCGAATGAACTTCGCCGTGCTCCAGTTTCCCGGGTCGAATTGCGACCAGGACGTCATCCATGTGCTGCGCAACGTGCTTGGCCACTCGGCGCGGCTGCTCTGGCACAAGGAATCCTCGCTTGGGGCGGTTGACGCCGTGGTTGTGCCTGGCGGGTTCAGCTATGGCGATTATCTCCGCACCGGGGCCATTGCGCGGTTCAGTCCGGTGATGGAGGCGGTGAGGGGCTTTGCTGCCAATGGTGGTCTGGTGCTGGGCATTTGCAACGGGTTCCAGATCCTGTGCGAGTCCGGCCTGCTGCCCGGGGCGCTGATCCGCAATCGCTCCCTCCAGTTCCGCTGCGAGCATACTTTCCTCAAGACTGCCACCGCCGATTCGCCCTTCACGAACCGCATCGCCGCGGACAAGGTCATGCGCCTCCCGATCGCGCACGGCGAGGGCTGCTATTTTGCCGACGAAGACACCCTGGCGGCCCTCAAGGCCAAGAACCAGGTGCTTTGGCGCTACGTGAGCGCACAGGGCGAACCCACAGAGGCCGCCAATCCCAATGGCTCGCTCGACAACATCGCGGGTATCTGCAATGAGGCGCGCAATGTGGCCGGCCTTATGCCGCACCCGGAGCGCGCCAGTGAGCCCATCCTGGGCTGCGCCGATGGACGGTTGATATTTGAGAGCATGATCCATGCGTTGACAAACCGCCCGGAGGCGAAGGCGGCCTAGTTGCCGCCGATCCAGCCGGCGTCGGCTTCCCATAGCTTGTTCCCGAACTTCAGATGACTGACCCAGCAATAACTCCCGAGCTAGTAAGAAAGCACAACCTCACGCCCGAGGAATATGAAAAGG
>JAPLUA010000578.1 GCA_026397855.1 Verrucomicrobiota bacterium
CCGCGCCCCGGGCCCAGTTGATGAGCGCATGGCGCAGGCTGTCGCGCACCTTCTGCTGCTGCTCGTCGAGGATCTGCTGCGGCATCTCCTCCCACGCAAACCGCAGGTCGCGGACGGTGGGGATCATGCGCAGGCCGACCGATTTGCCGGGCGACAGGAGCAGGGGACCCTCGTAGCCGTAACGGTTCTGCCGGCCCAGGAATTCCTCGGTCGGCGCGTGCGTCAGGTAGCTGGTGGTGAAGATGTGCGGGATGGGAGTCCCGGCCTGGCGCGAGATGCGGCGGCTCTTGGCGAGGTGGGTCTCGATGAAGGTGCGGTGTTTGCCCGCCAGTTTGCAGAAGGGATGCAGCGCCTTGACCACGCCCGCGCCCTGGGTCCAGCGGCTGCCAGCGCCCGCGGCCAGCGTGACCACGGCCACTTCCCCCTTCCTGAGCGCCTCGATCCCCAGGTTGTGCAGGTCTTCGGGTAGTAGAACATCTCCTTCCTTCACATCCTCGATCACCGCACTTGTGGGCAGGCGGTTTTGCGCAAGGCCGATGCGGCCTTCCTTGAGGTCCTCGCGGATCTGCTCGTGCTGCAAGCGGTCAAACCCGTGCGCCTTGAGCAAGGTGCCGAGGGTCTGGTCGGCGGCCGACTCGGCTTTGCCGCGCGGCAGCATCACATCAAAGAGCGTCTGCACCACGCCGCGCAGTTCCGGCTGGTTGCGGCAGGCCGCGCCAAACTTATCGAGCTCGGCCCGAAGCAAGGCGGAGAGCGAGTGGCGGTCCTGGCGCAGCAGCGCGGGCACGGTGAGCGTGTAATAGCCGGCCGGCATGAGGGCCGGGCCGCCTTCGAGCAGGCTGGCAAAGGTGCCGTTCTCGTTGATGGCAAAGTCATAGACCACCGGCTCCATGGCGAACGGCAGCGCGTGCTGGAGCTCTCGCTTGGTGGCGGACATGATTTCCTGGAGGCGCTTTTGTGCCAGCGCCTTCTTCTCGGGGGCGAAGATGAATCCCATCCCGCCGCCGGACATGCCGCCCAGCATCCAGAAGCCCCAGAACGCATCGCCGAATTCCGCGCGGACCCGCCCGATGACCGTCTCGGTGAAGTAGTTGGTGGCCCACGGGATGATGGTCTGGATGGGCTGCCCGAAATTGCGAGTGGTGGCAGCCCCGATGCCGCGCACATCCCCGCTTTGCAGCGCGGCCAGGATCTCCTGGAGAATGCCCAGCATGCTCTGGCGGGCCTTCCACTCGGCGCCGCAGCGGAGCAGGTATTTCTCGGTGACCATCTCCAGGATCGGCCCGACATTCTGCGCCATGCCGCCGTGAACCAGCACCAGGCTGTCCTGCAGCTTGCGCCGGGTCTCGGGCGAGGCGTCCTTCTCATTCAGGATGCGGTGCTGCGGCATCAGCCGGCCCCGGCTGATGCCGGATTCCGGGTCGCCTTCGGCGGCGAGGACGCCCTCGATCAGCTTCATGCCGGGCCAAACGCCGCCGGAGTCCTGCCACCCGCCGCCGGAGCCCCCGAGCCATTCGCCCAGGAGCGCGCGGGCGAGCACCAGCCGCCGCTCGTGTTCCTGCAGTTGACCCGTGAGCGAGGCGGCCTGGCTCGTGGCCCTCATGCACACGCTCACCAGCGCGGCCAGCAGCGTGGTCGAAACGGCCAGCCGCGAGCCCTTGGGGATGTTGTTGACGTTGCTGACAAGTTCCAGCCCGCGCCCCGGCCCCAGCATCTGGGCCAGCAGATCGGCCAGGCTCTGGCCCGAGCCTTCGATTCCCGGCGGCACGATGCCGGACGCGATCACCGCGGCCTTGAGCAATCCGAGGTAATCCTTGGCGAAGTCGAACACCTCCGCGAGGTTCGTGATGTTCGCCGATGCCCCCAGGTCCACGCTCACCAGCCGGAGCACCGGATCCTCGATGACGCGCAGGTAGGCCTCCACCGGCGGGCGAGGGGCGGCGTCACGTCCGTGAATGCCCAGGTCAATGGACACATTCAGCACCTTCGCGCCTTCGGGATAATCCATGCCGAGGAAGAAGATGTCGCTCCAGCCGCAATGGGTGAGGTCCATGCGGACGGGGGTGCACTCGCGCAGGATGGGGTAGGTGCCATCGCCCGCGTTGGGGCGGATCAGCTCCGGGCGGATGCGCAGCGGCTGATCGGCCGGATGGCCCATGCGGAACATCCACTGGTTGCCGCGCACCGAGCGCACGCTGCGGCGCACCTGGTCGGCCAGGGTCTGGAAGGCCAGCCGGTAGTAGGCGGCGGCGAGCGAGCTGCAGATGGCGTCGCTCGGGCCTTCCGCGGTCTGCACCGCCAGGAACTGGTCAATCGCCTCCTCGAAGCGGCGTTGGAGCAGGTGTTCGTAGCCTTTGAAGGGGATGAGGGAGCGGTTCGTGAGGCGTGATGCGTGATCCGTGGGGCGCGAAGCGCCCAGGAGCTTCTCCGGGAGGTGGAAGCGGTGGATGGCGTAGAGGAACAGGAGCGCGCGCACCCGCTCGTAGAGGTTCTCGCTGCGGCGCCGGAAGGCGTCCAGGGCGGCGCACTGCTGCAGCAAGGCGTCCAGCGGCAGTTCGGCGCACACGGCCTCCAGCGCCTGGTTGCGCAGGGCGGGGTCGGTGGCGGTGATGATGCTGATTAAGTCTGGCATAATGGTTGAGCTTCTTGTTGTAGGGAAGGTCAACGTATTGGGTCATTGGCTGCTTCCGCCCTGGCTGGCCCGCCGCGCCAGGAGCTCGACCACCCCGCTCAGCACTTCGTCACGCTCCTCGCCGTCGAGGGCCAGGGCCATCTGCGCCATGAGCAGCCCGTATTTCACGCCGATGTCGTAGCGGCGTCCTGCCAGTTCGCAGGCCAGGTAGCGCTCGCGTTTGGCGAGCATCGCCAGGGCTGTGGTCAGGTGGATCCTGCGATCTCCGCCGCGCGCCACGTCTTCGGCCAGCAGTTCCATGACCGTCGGCGTGAGCGCGTGCATGCCGAAGAAACAGAGGTAATGCCCCGCCCGCAGGCCGGGCACGATCAGCCGCTGCTCGGCCTCGGTGGGGGTCGGTTTCTCGACCACCTCCGCGATCTCATACAGGCCCTTTTGGCCCGCCGCCAGGTGGCCGCCGACCGCTCCATAATAGGGGAGCTTGCTCTCGTGCGTCGCCTGCACGGCGGACACGGCGCATTTCTCCACCCGGGCTCTTTCCACCAGTTGCTGCGCGGCGCGCTTCTGTCCGCCGCTGACGTAAAGATGGTCCCCAACGAGCAGGAGGAACGGGTTCTTGCCGGCAAAGTCCCGCGCGCAGCAGACGGCATGGCCGTAGCCGAGGGCGGCGGTCTGCTCGACAAACTGCAGCCGGCCGCCCTGGCCGCCCGCCGCCGCGGCATACGCAGCCTGGTCGCCGGGACAGACCACGACGCAGATTTCCTCGATGCCCGCCGACAGGACCTCCTCGATCAGGATGCGGAGCGCGGTCTTGGTGGCGCCGTCGCGGTCCACGAGCGTTTGCAGGGGGAGTGTCCGCTGGCTCTTGCCGGCGGCGGTAATGATCGCTTTCTTGATTTCCACGGCTTGCTGCTTTCGTTGTTGTGTAAGGTGCAGAGAGCCTTGCAAAATGGCGGCCCGCAGTCAACTGCGGGGCGGTGTCCCTCGAATTGGTTATGAAACTTGCACATCCCTATATCCGTTTGGTTCAGATCGCGCTCCTCGCGGCGCTGCTTGCGCGCGGCACCCCGGCGGCGCGTTCGGCAGAAGCCCCCTTCGATTACTTCCAGAACTCGTGGAGCGTGATCGGGCTCAAGGACTACAACGAGGGCACACGCATCACGCCGGACAACGAGCTGCTTCTTTCAGACAAGACCCGGCTGCGCATCTCCTGCGGCCCGGAGGTCGCTTATCTCAGCCGCAAGCAGACCAAGACGCTGCTGGAGGGGTGGCTGCCGGTTGTCCTGCTCAGCGCCGAAGAGGAAGGTGTCCGGTATGACTTCACGCTCTGGGCCACCCCTCTCCCGAGCGTCAAGGATTGGCGTGCGGCCTTCGACTGGCCCACCGAGGGCGAGAACTACCTGAACTGGATCAGGGTCAAAGCCACCAACCTTGGGCGGGAACGCGTGGTCGCGCGCATCCAGCTCGACTTCATCATGAACAAGGCTCCGAACCCTACCGAGTGGACCACATCGCTGGCCCCGGGGCGGAGCACGGACATCTGTTTTCCTGTTCCCTTCAAGCCCCTTGCTAACGCCTTGGCGTTCGACAACGAAGACCCGAAGCTATGGCTCGATCGCACGGTGAGCTACTGGCGGAACCTCATCGCCAAAGGTGCGCGCATCGAGGTGCCTTGTGAGAAATCCACCCAGGCCCTCCGCGCGGCGCATGTCTGCCAGATGCTCGCCAGCGACCGCGGCGTGCTTCACGGCGGGGAGGGATTCTACGACGAATTCTACATCCGGGACGGTGCCTACCAGGTGCTCGAACTCGAGGAGGCCGGCATGCTCGACGCCGCGCGCAATACAGTTGCCGCCTACCTGCGCGCGCAGCGGCCCGATGGCCGGTTTGAGACGCAGAAGAACCAGTTCGACGCCAACGGCCAGGCGGTCTGGACGCTCTGGCAGTTCTATAAGATCACCGCCGATCGCGCCTGGCTCAAGCAGGCCTACCCGCAGATGCGGCGCGCCGCCGAGTGGACGCTGCAGGCCCGGCGGCAGGTCCCGCCCGATTCCCCATTCGCCGGCGTGCTGCCCAGCACCGTGGCCGACGGCGAGTTTCTCTGGGACGGAAAGCACCACATCGTCGGCTACGACTTCTGGAACTTGCGCGGGCTGTTGTGTGTGGCCGATGCCGCGCGCGAGCTGGGGGAGCAGGCCGACGCGCAGCACTACCAGCAGGAGGCCGAAGCCTATCGCAGCGCCATTGACGCCGCATGGAAGAAGACCGGCCTGGCATGGTTCGCGCCAAGCTGGGAAAAGGCCGGCACGCACTGGGGCAACACCGAGACCCTCTGGCCCACGGAGATCTTCGCCCCGGACGATCCGCGCGTCGGCGCTTCCCTGTCTGAGGTGCGCCAGCGTCACGGCGGCGGCTTTTGCGAGGGCACTATCCGTTGGACCGGCTCCAAGGAACCGGCCATCCACCCCTATCTCTCATCCTACACCACCATGGCCTCGCTGATTCGCGGTGAGCATGACCAGTTCGTCGAGGAGTTCTACTGGTATCTGCTCCACTCCACGGCTACCCACGCCTTCCCCGAGGGCATCTTCTACGGACGCCGATTCGCC
>JAPLUA010000244.1 GCA_026397855.1 Verrucomicrobiota bacterium
TCAAGGCGGGGACGTCATCGTCGTCTTCAGCAACGGCGGCTTCGGCGGCATCCACGGCAAGCTGCTGGAACGCCTCGGGCGAGTCTAGTTGGTGCTTGTGGAGCAAACTCCTACGAGTGTTGCGCCACAAGCGAGGTTTGTTTTAGGCTGGGGCATGGTTGCATCAAACAGGAACGCTTACCCGCCGTCTGGGGAGCGGCGGGTTTGGCTTCATGATTGTAACCGGGGGAGCCGACCAGGAGCCGGAGTGAACAGGGAAAGGTGAAGGATACAAATGAATGGCGCAGGGGACGGCGAGCGTCCTCCCGAAAGCCCGGCTCTGAACCAGGCTGTGGGCCCCGTTCATAGCGCATGTTGCTCATTATCAACCGGATCAGCCCCCTGAATAAACGCCGGTCGGGACGGTCTAACTGATGGATGAAGAAAGCGAGCAGTCTTTATATGAAAACGATGAAATGGTTTGGATTGGTTGCCATATTGGCCGCTTCAGCGCTCCCCGGCGTTGCCCAGACGGCTGAAGAGGCCGCGGCTGGAACTCCAGGACAACCCCAGGCGGCGGCTCCTGCCAGCCTCTCGCCCAATGCCGCCGAAGTGGTCAAGTTGGCCGGCTCCGGGGTCGGCGAAGACGTTGTCCTCGCCTATATCCAGAACTCTCAACTGGCGTTCAACCTCTCGGCGGATGCCGTGCTCTACCTGCGGGATGTGGGGGTGTCACAGGCGATCATCACGGGGATGTTGAACCACGACAATACTCTGCGCGCGCAAGAGCCTCAGAGCCAGCCGACTCAGTACGCGCCAGCAGCCACGGCACCCCCTCCGGCCGAGACGCCAGCCCCGCCCCCCGCGCAAGCGCCGGCTCCAGCGCCTGCGCCGCAGGGGCCGCCGCCCCAGATGGCCGTTGCCGCGCCGACCTACGTCAGCAGCCCGCCGCAGGACGTCGCCTACTTTTACAATGACCTGGCGCCTTATGGCACCTGGGTGTCCGTGGCCGGAGTGGGCTGGTGCTGGCAGCCGGCGGTGGTAGCCGTGAATCGGGGCTGGCGGCCCTATTGCGACTGGGTTTACACGGACGCCGGGTGGTTCTGGCAGTCCGACTATTCGTGGGGCTGGGCACCGTTCCATTATGGACGTTGGCACATGGATGCGGGCTGCGGATGGGTTTGGGTGCCAGGCCGGACCTGGGGGCCGGCATGGGTGACGTGGCGCACGGTGGGAACCACCTGCGGCTGGGCGCCGCTGCCGCCGGGCGCGGATTTTTCGGTCGGCATCGGTTGGCGCTATAACGGAGTTTCGGTGGGGGCAAGCTTCGGCTTCGGCCTGGGCGTGAACGCGTTTGCCTTCGTCGCGTTCAATAATTTCTGTGCCAACAACGTCTCTCGGCACTGTATGCCGCCAGCTCAGGCAAACGTCTTCTACAAGCAAACCACGATCGTGAACAACTACACCGTGGTGAACAACACCTTCGTGAACCGGGGCGTTCCGGTCGAGCGCATCGGGGCGGCGAGCCACATCCCGGTGCCCCGGGCATCGCTTCATGAGGGGCGTCCGGGTCAGCCGGGGCCAGCCGGTTTGAAAGGGCCCGTGGTCTATCGCACCCCGCTCGGCAAGGCCGACCCGACTCCCAGGATGGTGGCGCAGAAGGTGGATAACACCCACCCGCAAATCCGCCACACGGCCTATCAGCCGGTAACATCCGGCCGGGGCAACACACCGGGAGTCGGAAGGCCGGGCGCGGGCTTGCCCGCCACCCCCAGTGCAAACTTCAAGGGCGACCGCACTCCCGTCACCGGCAGCCACGGCGGGAGCCAAACCCTGAAGCCAAACCAGGCCGCGCCGACGAGGGGCCAGCAGAACTTCCCGATCGGTGGCAATCCGTCGCTCACGCCGGGTGGCGGGTCCGGCAAGTCCCAAACGGGAGGCGTCGGATCCCGTCAATCGCAGAGCGTAGCGAAGCCAGCCTATGACCGGCAAAGCCTGACCGCCCCCAAGAGCTACCCGGGCTCTGAATCACAAACGGGAGCCAAGACACTGTCAGGATCTCAATCACCGCCGACATCGCGCTCCTACTCCCCGAGTCTCTCGCCCGGGAACAAGACACCCTCCAGCCCGCAGAACTTGTCCGCTCCCAGCACCTATTCGGGCGGCCAGCCGCGCACGGGCACCAGGTCCTCCTCCGGCACGCAGCCAATGAACACCACGCCTTCGTATTCACCAGGCGCCTCCAGCAAAGGTCAGTCTGCCATGCCGCAGCAGCGCTACCAGGGTTCGACTTATTCCGGCGGCGGCGCGGGACAAGGGCAGTTCCCCGCTTCACAGTCAGCCGGCCAGAAAGCAAGCCCGCAGTTTTACACGCCAAAGACCGTGGACCAGTCTTCCCAGATCCGGTCGCTCTCGGATCAGCCCAGGACCGGCGCGGCGTCGGGAGGCAGCTCGAGCTACGGCACCCGGAATAACAGGTAGCAGGTCGTCGCCGGTGAGGAGGGAGCGGGGCGCAACTCACGTCCTTTACATCGGGCGCCGAATAGCTGAGTCTAGGCGCTGACAACAAGATGCAGACTACAGCCGACACATCCTCA
>JAPLUA010000018.1 GCA_026397855.1 Verrucomicrobiota bacterium
AGCCTCCAGGGCCGGTTGCACCTCTGCCAAGCCGACCGCCAAAGTAAGGTCGGGCGACGCTGCTATCTTCGCTGCCATAATCTGGCAGCAAGACTACTCCGGTGGCCACAATCGGGCACGCATCGTTGCCGAAGCAACACCTTTGCCTTCGCCACCGATAGATACGGCTGCCACAGGCGCTGCCGAGCCCGGTCACGGCGTCACCCGGGTGTCGTCCCGGCGTTATGCCGGTGTGGCTCCCATGGGGACCGCTCCTCATGGGAGCCACACGGGCACCCAGCCGAGGCCACACTGGAACGTGATACGTGATGCGTGATGCGTGAAACGTGAGAATCTCCATCACGCATCACGCATCACGCATCACGCATCACGTATCACGTATCACCGCACCACCCGATAAAAGCGCTGCGGGAAATTCGTCGCGCCGGTATCGGTGAAGGTCCAGGCGCCATTGGTGCTGGAAACATTGGTGGCGATGCTTACCCAGGTGCCGCTTGCGGGATTCGTCGCAGCCTGGAGCCAGTGCGCACGATTCGTCGCCCCCAGGAAACCCAGGGTGACGCTGCCGTTGGAGTTGGCCAGGATGCTGGTGATGAGCGGTGGCGATACCGGCACGGCGGCGAGGACTTGCAGGGTGGCGCTGGCGCGCAGTAGCCGCAGACCGCTGGAGTTGTTGATGAAGCTTCCCGCGTCGGGTGAACCGCTCAGAACCAACGTGACACGATTGCTGCGGATGTAGTTGCCGATCAGCGGAATGGCGAACGTCTGCGGCGTGGTGCCGCTGGCGGGAATGTTCGTGACCGCACCGATGGGGGTGGCGCTGAGCGTGCCGCTGGTCAGGAGATTGTTGCTCGCGGTGTCATTGGCCTGCGCCGTGTTCCAGGTCACGGCGGAGGTGAAGCCCGGGTAAGCCTGGTTCAGGGCCCAAAGCTGGACGTTCTGCTTGTAGCTGTTGAGGAACCCGACCGTAAAGACGGCCTGCGTGGTGCCGTCCACGTTCATCCCGGTGAGATCAAACTGGAAATAGGCTTTGCGGGAGTTGTCGAGCGACGGCGAGTTGTATTTCACCATGATATAGTTCGTGGCGGCCTCGTCGGGGTCAGTCGCAGCGTAGGCGCCGCCGCGCACGAACGCCTCGGTCGTGACGGACAGGTTCGTCCAATGGGTGTCATTCACCGGCACGGGCGGGTTGGTCGAGTCGCTGAATACGAGCCGCAAGCGCGGCCCCGGGACGCCGGGACCGGCCCCTTCCCTCGTGACAATCCGGATGCCGCCCGCCTGGGTATCGCCCGGCTCCAGCGAAGGCAGGGTTACATCCCAGCGCGGATCCTGCGAGACCAGGAAGCTGGCATCCGCGCTGGCCAAGCCGCGGACGAACTCGGTGACATCAATGAGCCGCTCGCAGGGGTTGGTGGCCGACACAACCAGTTGGCCGGCCAGGTGCGCGTTGGTGCCGAGACCCTCGACGATGTTGTTGGCAATGCGCGAGCCCGCAGGCCAGTTGTCCTTGAGATTGGGGGCGTTGGTCCAGCAGACCGCGGACTGGGACCAGTTGTTCGAGTCAATGCCGTAAACGTGCGCCTGGATGGGGGCGTTCGTGGTGCCCGCCGCATACACCGACAGCACCGCAAATTGCAGGTCTGCAAGGTTGGTTGTCGCCAGGTGGAACTTGAGGAAGGCAACGCTCCGGTTGGCGGCGTTCGCGGGGTCGTTCTGGACGGTGATCACGGCATTGGTGCCGTAATTCACCCCCTTGTTGGCGCCATCCCTGACCTCCGCATCGTCGGTGGCCGCCAGGATCTGCTCCGGCTGTTGGCCGCGGGCGGAGGCGGTGAACAGCCAGACCGTGTTGGCTCCCTGAATGGCCGACACGGCTTGGCTCGCGCCGGCGTTGGTCCATATCCGCCCGGTGCCGTAGCAGTTTTCGCTGACCTCCTCGACGAGCACCATGTTATTGGTGGGGATATTCCAGGCGCCCAGCATTAGGCTCAGGCTGACATCGCTGGTTGTGCTGTTGGCGGAGAAGAGGTAGTAGCGCTGCGCCGATGGATCACAACTCGCATGGACATCCAGGCTGGTGGCGCCGGAGCCGCGAACGGTATTGAGCCGCTGCCGGCCGGGCGCAAACGCCTTGTTAAACAGCCGCCAAACCTCCCCTGCCTTTGTGATCCCACCCACGTTATAGGGCGAGTTGGCATTGTCCACGTAGTGCATGGCGTTCTTGGTGACGGGGTAGTTCCCCGAGTAGTCGGTCTGCGAGAACTTGAAGCAGTAAAGCTCGCTGCAGAGATTGGCCATGAGGTTCACCGTCACGGCGCCAAAGCGCGGGTATTGGGTCGGCGAATCGAGCGTATCGGTCATGGTGTCGAAGCTGGCCGCCATGTAGGTGTTGAACTCGCTGATGCTGACCGGGAAAGGCGTCTCGGGTGCCATGTCGGCGGCGATCAGGCTCCGCAGGTTGGCCAGGCCGCTGCCGAAGGTCGCCGGCGCCGCGTTGTATTGATGGTAGTCGTAAACCTGGAACAGCCAGAAGCTCGGGTCCGCCTGTCCCAGGACGTTCAGGTGCCGGTTCGTCACCGCCATCGTCCCCCAGTCGGGGTAAGGGCTATCGGCGCTCCCGGATGAAACCGGGGCCAGCACGGTGGGGACTAGGGATTTGCCATAAAGGCTGTTCACGTCCGCCAGCGCGAGTTGGATGGCGTCCGAGGCCAGTTGCAGGCGCAGCATGTAATCGTCCTGCGGCACGGCCGGGGAATGGTTCGGCTCGTTGTACATCTGGTAGCGCTCGACATCGAAATAGCGGCCCAGGTAAAAGGCCTGGGCGTAGTAATGCTGCCAAAGCTCCCACAGGTTCGGCCAGTCGGTGGAGCCGGCGAGCGGGAACCGGGACGTGCTGGCGGTGATTTGCGCGCAGATCCGCAGGCCCAGCTTGCGCATCTCCCCCAGGGCGAAGTTCACCTTGATGTGGTTGTTCCCCGCAAGGTCGGTATTCTGGTAGTTGTTGGTGAAGACCGACCAGTTGATATATGAGGCATTGAACTGGTTGGTCCGGATGGCCGCCCGTCGGGCCAGGAACGTGGCCTGGCTGCTGACACCGTCCCCCATGGGCGCGACGTCGTCCGACGGCTCGATGTTGCTCGGGCTCATAAACACCCGCGCGCCGGTCACCCCGGCATAGCGCCACCATTCACGGGTATTGCCGCCGGGGTAGAAATGGCCGGCGTTGTAGCCGAGCAGGGCGGGCGTGGTGCCGATCTGGTTCGTCTGGACGGTCAGGGTAGCTGCGCCGGCCAGGAACGGCAGGAGGAGCAACAGGCAAATCCGAAGACCGAAAGCCGAAAGCCGAAAGAAGGCCGAAATCCGAAGGGCGAAACCGGGGGGTGTTGTGTCCCTTTGGGAAAACAGCCCCCTTGCGCACCGGGCCTGGGCTGGTGGGATGGCCACTGTTTCCGGGCTGGCGAGGAGGCCGGCGCTCCGGCTAGGGAGGGAATCTGTCACTGGGGCGGGGTGCCGACCCCGGGAGCGCCTGGGGCGGAGCCCGGTTGACGGCTGAAATACTCGGCCAGCGAGTAAGCGCGCTCATTAAGCTGTTTCATCGCTTCAAGCAACGGAGTATAAGGCACGTAGCGGTTGCTGACGATGCCCTTGTTGGAATCCACGTTTGAGGGATCGGCTTTGGCTTCAGCGGGGTCGTTGTCAATGTATTTGAACCAGTGCCAGCCCACACAACCCCTGGACTGGAGCAGGGCCAATGCAAAGTTCTGATAGAAGCGTCCGCGGTCGCGCTGCGTCTTAACCAGCCAGCCGGCACCGGTCGTGTTACCCAGGCCGGAATCCATCCCCTTGGCATACCACTCGGTGATCAGGAACGGCCGGCCCGACTCGCGTTCCCACATTGCCAATCGCTCCTGATCGGGCGTCCAGACATGATAGAGATTCACCGACACCACATCCACATAAGGGCCCACGGCACGGAAAACCTCCGGCAGCCGCGGCACGGCCCCGTGAAACCGCGCGCCCAGGTAGAGGTGATTCGGGTCATGCTTCTTGATGGCCTTGGACACGGCGCGGAAGTAGCGCTCGACCACGAGGGCCAGGAACTCCTGCTCATCCTTGCCCGTGATGTCCTTCACAGTGGCAGTTTCGCCGTGACGCGCGCGCAGCCAGGATTGCGCCGCCTGGCGGCCCGGATCGCTCTCCGGAAGCTGCAGATAGTTCTTCAGCGCTGTGCGGTTGAACGGCATTCCAGCAGCCACGGGTCATCCTTGCCCGCGGCGAGCGACTTCGCGTAGTCATCGCAAAAGCCTTCCCATCCGGGGTCGAAGACGAAGATGCAGTCATGCGGATAGCCGGTATGGCCCGGCTGCTGGTAGGTGCCGCCGCGCTTCTTGCCGTAGCTGCTCATGAAGTTCCAGGTGCGGGTATAGACCAGCGGCGGTGAAACCGCGCGCAGCCGGTCCACATCGGACCACGCGCCAAGACCGTTGAAGCCGTGCGCGCGCAGCAGCGCAGTGGTGCGGGCCGGCCAGTTGGTCTCACTGCCGAACTGCTCCTTGCAGGCGCTCCGGCTCCCGGGGGTGCCCAACATGTGCACCGAAGCCACACCGTCGTGCAGGAAAAGGCAACCCTCGGGATCCACCAGCCACCAGCGCCCCTCGATCCGCGCCGGGTGGAAGAACCCGGTCGCCCCGGACTTCCGGGCCAGCACGCCGCCATACCGGCTCAGCCCCGAATCGGTCCGGGCAACTATGTCCACCGGCAGATCGTCCAGCGTCCGGGTCGGGTAGGCTTTCCACGGCTCACCAGGCTTCAGGGCCGCGTCCACCATCAGCCGCGATTGCGCGGCCGAAGCAACCAAAGCGCCGGCCAACAGGGCCATTAATGCGCCCTGCCTAATACAAAAAGTGTCCTTCACAAAAGGGGGATCAGGCTCAAGGTTCAGGCTGCCGCGGCCTCGCCGGCCCCGGTAGCCCGCGCCATTGGCGCAGATCAGAACGCCATCGGCAGCCGTTTGATGCGATAATACTGCTGAGTGCCGGGAGCGGCAACGGTGGCCTTGAAGGCATTGCCGCCCGCGGACGTGATCGTGGCGTCCACATCGTCGTAGATGCCGGCGGCGCTCGTGGCCCGCACGACGCCGAAGCTGGCAGGCGCGTCGCCCGGTCCGGTCGTGAAGTAGATGTCCACGGTGCCGCCCGCGGGCGCGCTGATCCTGGTGATGTTCGGCTTGACGGCCAGCACCACCTTCAGGTCGTCAACGTAGATGTAGCCCGAGCCCAGGTCCTGCCGCAAGCCGACGTAGTTGATGTTCTCCGGCGTGGCCTGATCCTGGGACGAGGCGGCGGGGTCGGCCTCCGAAGTCGCGTTGACCCACATCATGCTCTTGCCGGTGTCCACATCGTAACGCACGATCACCGTGTAGGGCCCGCTGGCAGGGGCCGGCTCGGGAATATCAACCGCCCCATTGGCCTGGTATTGGCTGTCCAGGTCATACAGCGCCAGCCGGAAGAACCCCTCCGGCACATTGTTCGTCGTGGTGGCCACCTTCGAAAACTGAGCCGAAGTCGCGCTCGAATTGTTTGCCAGGTGCACGAACCCGCCGTTGGAGTTGGTCACCAGCACGTCACCCGCGCCGAGGTCAAACCAGGTCGCCGTGAACCTGGTGTAAAGCAGCGCGCCCGTGCCCGGGCGATAGGGAGCGCCCGCCAGCCGTGCGGCACCGTCATCGGAGCTTGTCTTTGGCCGAATATAGCCGGCCAGCGCACTGGGAGCCGTCATCAGGTTCACGTTCTGCGCAGAGGAGTTGCGCCGGATCCAGAAGCCGGCCGAGTAATCGAACAGCTTCACATTCACCGCGTAATCGAAGTGCTCGACAAATACCACATTCGACGCCGGCAGGACCATGACCGGGAACGATGTGCTGGCGGTGTTGTTGTTGGAGTCGGTGACGCTGAGGGTCACCACACCCACCCCCTCCGCCCCTGGCATCGGCTCGACGGTTACAGTGCGGTTAGACCCCGAACCGCCAAAGGTAAGGTTGCTGAGGATGTTGACGCTGTAGCTGGCCACCACCCCCGATACGGTCAGACTGCTGGCCGGAGTCTCCACGTCGCCGACCGTGAAGCCCAGGGTCACCGGCGTGTTGGCCATCGTATTGGTCGGGCCGGGGTTCGAGATGGTGGGCGGATAGTCGAGCGGCAGCACCGTGACCTTGAACGTTCGCTGGCCGATATTCCCCGCGGTGTCCTGCACGCTCACGGTGATATCGGCGGTGCCGTTGGTGCCGGCCACGACATAGACCGAGCGGTTGGCGCCGCTGCCCGCAAAAAACACGTTCCCGGAAGCCACCACGCCTTCATTGGAAGAAACGGCCGTGGGGGTCAGCCCGTTGGGGCCGTCCTCGGGGTCGCCTACCGTGAAGCTGTTGGTAACCGACGCGAGGGTCGCCATGACAGTCATGTTGGAGATCGGGCCGACTGACGGCGGAGCGCCGACCAGGGTTTGAAAGCTGAGCATGCTCGTGTTGGTTTTCACCCGGAAACCGTTGGCATTGGCGGTGTAGGCGTTGGTGGCCGTCAGCACCAGCACAAGCTGGTTGCCCAGCAGATTGCTCCCCCACGGGGCCGGGATCACGATGGTCTGAATCGCACCGGCTGAAGAGATCGACGCAAGGCTGGTCAGCAGGGTCGCGGTGTAAGTGCCATTGGTCAGCATGTAGTTGCTGGCGAGGTCGTTTGCCTGCGCCGCATTCCAGACGAGCACGCTGCTGTTAAAGGCGGGATAGGCCTGGTTGAACCCCCAGACCTGCAACTGCTGCCGCTGGCTGGATGAGCCCGTGGTGCAAGTGAAGGTGAGCGCGCTGTTCGTGTTGGGGTTCTGCCCGGTGAAGTCGAACTTAAAGTAGCTCTTGGCAGCGGCTCCGCCCGTGTTGTACTTCACCATGCAATAACCCACCGCGGACTCAATGATGTCCACGTTGGCATTTGACCCGTCCCGGACCGCGGCTTCAACCGAGACGGGAATGGCGGTCTGGGCGCGAACGGCGGCTGCGGTGGCCAGCACGGCGAGGGTGACTGATATAGCAATGAGTCTTGTCTTCATGGGAGTATTCCAGATGGGGTTCGTGGTTCGTCTGTCTGCGTGTTATCTCTGATCTTACACTGAAATGGCATTCGCCTCAAGGCGCCGGGCTTTCAATAGGTTCCCCGCTTCAGGCTCTTCCAGGACTTGGCCTGGACGTGGTTGTCGAAAAACAGTTGGTTGCGCGTTGAGCCATGCACCGGCAGCAAGGGAATCTCATCCTTCCAGCCGACATCGGGACTGCCCTGCTGGTCCAGGTCCACCAGGGCCCAGACATCGCTCATGGGCGCTAGGGCCTGGACTTCGCTGATCTTGTGCGGCGGCTCCATCGGGCTGCCAGCCTGCCCCGGCGGATAGCCGAAGGGATGAAAGGTCACATTGGTCAACGCCGAGTGTTGGGGCGAATAGACCCCGTAGCAGGTGCGCTCGGCCATCGGCTCAATCACCGGCGGCTGGTATTGCCCAAAGGCGGGGCACCAGAACACCTTCGCCACGTTGGTCTCGGGCGCAGTGCTGGGCGACGGAAGAGAAAGGTAGGGAGCAATGTAGTAGATCAGCTCGTACTTGTAGCGCGACGCCTCCCGATAACCGGGACGCTGGCCGAAGTAGAGGCCATAGAGCGAGCCGGGCCCGGGCGGCAGCCAATCCCCGTTGTCGTCCATGAACATCTGCAACGCCAGGCCGGTCTGTTTCAAATTGGAGATGCAATTGGCCTGCTGGGCCTTGGCCTTGGCTTTGGCCAGCGCCGGCAAAAGCAGCGCGGCAAGAATGGCGATAACCGCAATCACCACCAGCAACTCGATCAAAGTGAACCCACCCGGGCGCGCCGTATGCCGGCGGCGGATTACGATCAGGCTTTTCATGCTCCCCTATTATCCTCCCTGCCGCCTGAATTGGAATAGTGCAATTGGGGGGGGCGGGACCCGAAATCCGAAATCCGAGATCCGAATACCGGAAGTTCGGCTTTCGGCTTTCGGCTTCCGGGTTTACGGCCTGAGGTGCTGGTCGAAGAAGCCGGTTACCACCGGGCGCAGGTCCTGGGGCAGAGGTTTGCGGCGCCATTCCTGGAGATCAAAAGTATGGCCGACGCCGGGGATGAGGATCAGCCGATGCTCAACCCCTTGCTCGCTGAGTTTCCGGTCCAGCTCCACCGATTGCTCCCGGTCCACGGTGGTATCGGCCAGGCCATGCAGGATCAGGGTTGGAGGGCATGCTTTGGAGACGTGGTAAACCGGCGAGGCCAGTTTCAGTGTGTCGGAACTCTGACCGCCCTTATCTGCAAACAGCCCCGACTGCACCAGTTTGCCGTTTGGCGTGCCGTCCGCTTCTATTGCCTGCCGCGTGAGCAGGTCGCTGATGCCATACATGTCAACGCACGCCTGTACCCGGTCGGAGATCCCCGGGTAGAGGTCTTCCGGAGCCAGCCCTTTGACTCCTGTCGTGTAGGCCACCATCAGCGCCAGGTGTCCGCCCGCCGAGCCGCCGATCACCCCGACGTGATCCACATCCACCTGGTAGCGATCCGCATGCGCGCGCAAGAACCTGACGGCGTTCTTGCAGTCGTAGAGGTTCGTCGGCCACCGGCCGGCCGCTCCCTTGAAATACTCCACGCTGGCGCAGACGTAGCCGGCTTTGGCCAGCGTGGTGCCGATATTGAACTCGCGGCCGCTGGCCTTGTCGCCGCCACTCCAGCCGCCCCCGTGGATAATCACCACCGCGGGCGACCGGGTCGCCTTTGGCCGGCTGGCGGGGAGATAGAGGTCGAGCTTTTCCTTCCTGCCCGGGGCGAGATAGGTCACGTCGCGCTCAATCACCACCCCGTCGGGCGCGGGAGGGAGCACCGCCATCCGGGGCGTCTTGGTCTTCTCCTTTGCGACCTTTTTCGCGTGCGCCTGTCCTTCATCAGCGTCGCCGGCTGCCGCCGCCCGGATCCAAGTTCCCAGCAGCAACCCGCACAGCACCAGCAAACGAATGGCCAGCCTTACCGGCTGCATGGCTTCCCACGAAATCAGATTCATCATAGCTTGTGTGATTGTTCCGTCCCCGGCGTTCTCCCGAGGTATTTGAGGATCGCCTCCGAGCAGGAGTGAACGTGGAGCTTGGCGTAAATGTTGGTGACATGGTTGCGAACCGTGTCCCAACTGATGCCCAATTCGGAGGCCACCTCTTTGGGGGCAAAGCCCTCGGCCAGCTTGCCCAGCACTTCCCGCTCACGCCCGGTCAGGCCCCGCAAATCCAGGGATGCGGCTACCGCCTGCGCCGGCTTCGGCGAGGCCGGGTCGTTGAGGTGATGAAAGTATTCCACCATGCGCCGCGCCACCGAGGGCGAGATCGGCGCCCCGCCGCCGACAATCTCGCGCACGGAATCCAGCAGCCGCAACCGGGTCGCCCGCTTCAGCAAATACCCGTCCGCACCCGCCACCAAAGACTGGAACAGGTTGTCGTTATCATCATAGACGGTGACCATGATCACCCGCACCCGGGGCATGCCGGCCTTGAGCTGGCGCAAGCAATCAATCCCCGACATGCCCGGCAGGTTGATGTCCATCAGGACCACGTCGGGCGTTTTGCCCGGAAGCTGCCGCGCGGCGCTCTCCCCGTCGCCAAACGTGCCCACGACCTTGAAGTCCGGGGCGGCGCCAAAAACCTGCTGCAAGGTTTCGCGCAGGCCCGCGTCGTCCTCAACGATGGCAATCCGAATCGGTTGGCTCATGTCAGATTCTCTTACCCCATGCGGCCGCAAAATACCAATGATTTGATGGAGTCCGGCTACCCGGGCGGCATCGAGACCCGGAGGGTCACCTGCGTCCCCTGGCCGGGGGCGCTCTTGATATCCACCGTGCCGCCGATCTCCCGCATCCGCGCCGCCTGGTTGCGCAGGCCGTTGCCCCGCGCCGTTTCTTCCCCCAGCTCGAATCCCGCCCCATCGTCTTCCACCGTGATCAGCAAGCCGGGCGGGTTCCAGGCCAGCCGCAGGCGGACGGTCTGCGCCCCGGAATGTTTGAGCGCATTGGTCAGCGCCTCCTTGACGGTCAGGGCCAGGTGATGGCGCAGCTCGGCGCCGACCGGCACCGGGGGCAAGCCCATCGGCACCTCCTTGCGGCAGCGCACGGGCGAGGATTCGAAGCAGTCATCAGCAAGCTGGCACAGGTAGTCCGCCAGGCGCGCCAGGTTGTCGTTGCGCGGATTGGCAGCCCACACGATCTCATCCAGGGCACCCGCGGCCGCGCGCGCCCGGAAGCCGATCTTGGAGAAGCTGGTTTGCTTTTGCTCCGTGTCCGCCGTCGAGCTTAGGCCCAGGTCGGCCAGCAGGCTGATCTGCGTCAACCCCGCGCCCAGCTCATCATGAATGTCCCGCGCGATGCGGGCCCGCTCCCGCTCGACAGCATGCTGGCGCTCCAGGAACTGCACCTGCTGGCGAACTTTGCGCCGTTCATGGAGGCGGATGCCCCAGGCCAGCGCCCCGACCACGAGGGTGCCCGCGCCGATGCGGAACCACCACGTCTGCCAGAGGAAGGGGGTCACGACGAAACTCACTACCGCCCCGTTCTCGTTCCACACGCCCGCATTGTTGCACGCGGTAACCCGGAAGACGTAGCGGCCCGCGGGCAGCCGCGAGTAGCTCGCGCTTCGCCTGGCGCCGGCATCAATCCAGGCATCGTCCCATCCCTCCAGCCGGTGCTGGAACTGGACGTTCTCGGGGGCCACGAACGTCAGGGCAGTGTATTCCACCTCCATCCGCCGATGGCCCGGCGCCACCCGCAACGCGGGCTCGCCGTGCCGGAGGTTCGTTGGCCGGCCGTCCACCACCATCCGCGCCACCAGCACCGGCGGCGGAATGCGGTTGGGCTGCACCCGGTCCGGATGCACCACGGCCAGGCCGGTGCGCATGGGGAAAAAGATGCGCCCATCCCGGCTGCGCGCAGAGTTGGGACGGCTCCCCTAGCTGGCCTGCAGGCTCGGCAGGGCCTCGTCCCGCCCGTAGACGATGGAAAGCAGCCGCCGGGCGCGGCCCTCGGTCACCGCCTCCAGTTCACGCTGCCGCACCTGGAAGATCCCGTGGTCACCCGCAAACCACATCCCGCCCTCGCGGTCTTCCGCCATCGCGCAGATAGACGCATCGTGCAACCCCTGGTCAGGCCCGATCAACGCAAACTGCCCGTTGCGCAACCGGCCCAGGCCCCCGCCGGCATAGCCGATCCAAAGGCTGCCGTCAGGCGCGGCGTAGAGGCACCGGATAGGCCTGGGCGCCGGCAGGGTGTGCGGGGTCTCGTCCACCAGGGCCTCCCGGGTCGCCCGCAGCAGGTAGCCGTCCGATGTGCCCATCCAGATGTTACCGGCACGGTCTTCGGCCATCGCCCGCACGACCCGGCTCCGGTCAGGCTGCGTGTAGGTGTGCAGTTGGCCCTCCGTGAGCCGCTGCACGCAGGTTGTTGACTCCAGCCCAATCCACAGATTCCCGGCGCGGTCCGGCAACAGCGCCCGCACGGTGTTTCCCCCCAGGCCGTCGCTCCGCGCTATCGCCGTCAGCTTCCCCTTCTCCCACCGGAACAGGCCGCCCCGGTAAGTGCCGATCCACACCACGCCCGCGCTGTCGGAGGCGACGCACGATGCCCGGGCCCCGGACCAGCCCTCCTCCACCGAAAACGTCTTCCAGCTTCCATTCACCTGCCGCGCCAATCCGCCGTTCTGGGTTGTCACCCAGGCCGTGCCCGAGGCGTCCTCGCAAACCGACTGCACGGACTCAAAGGGCAGGCCGGCCTCGGTCCCTTGCAGTTCCAGCACGCGGTGCCGCAACCGGTTGAGCCCGCCCCCGCCGGTTCCCACCCACACGTTGCCCTCCCGGTCCTCGGCCAGACTCTCGATGTTCCCGTGCGAGGTCGGCACCCGCATGCAGTTCGTGCCGTCATACCGGAAAAGCCCCATGGACGATGTGCCGACCCAGAGCGCGCCGCCCCGGGCCTCGAACAGCGTCGCCGGCTCCACATCCGCCCCTTCTGCCGGCAATGCGGCCAACTCCTGAAAGTCGCCGCCCCCCTCAAACCGCAACAGCCGCCGCCCGGCGCAGATCCAAACGCCCCCCGAGCGTCCCGCAGCGAGGCGAACAGTCTTCTCCGGCAGCGTCAGCAGGGTCGTGAAGCGGCCGTCACGGAACACTCCGACCCGGCCCGCTTTGGCAAACCAGACCTGCCCGTTGCTGTCGCTCGTCAACCAGCATGCTCCCGCGCCGGGCAGGCCATCCCGTGCCGTGAACCGCGTCACGCCCCCGTCCCTGATGCGATAGGCTGATCCGTCCGAGTAGCCGATCCAGACCGCCTGGTCGGCCCCCTGGGCCAGCGCCAGCGGCCGGAAGCCCGATAGCCCCTTGAAGGCTCTGAAGGCGTTGGTTTCACCCGGCGCCACCCGCACCGCCATCCCCCCTTCCAGCGCCATCCACAACTGGCCGTCACCCCCGAGCAGCAGCGCCCGGATCAACGGCTGGCTCTGCCCTCGCGCCATCGGCAGGGCAACCCGATCAAACTGCACGCCGTCAAATCGCACAAGGCCATTATGGCTGCTGATCCACAAGTAGCCGTCTGCCGTCTGCGCCAGGCCCGTCACATTGTTCTCCGGCAACCCGTCCTCTGACTGCCATACCCGCGCAAACCAGGGCGAGGTCGAACCGCCCTCCGCGGCAGTGCGCGCATCCGGCGCCGCCCACCCCCGCAGGAGCGAGCCCATTATTAGAAATGCCGCTGCGCGCGCTGTCGGGGTCATGGCTTCGAGCCCTTCTCCAGCGCAGCCCGCACAGGCGGGGCGATGAACAACAATTGATCTCTCACGGTAATCTTATGCGGTTGCCGATGCGCCGTTACCGCCCATCCTCCGCCATAATCCCCGCCACAGCAAGCCCCACAAGCCATAACTCCTCCACAGCCCCTCCGTGGCAGCAAGGCAGTATCAAGATCACTATTTGTTCAACCGGGATGGCCTTTCCGCCCGGGCGGCTGTAGGATGTGCTCCATGATCAAGAAAGATCGCGCCTTCCTGACGCTTGCCTGGCTGATGCTCTCCGCCACCGGGCTTTGCGCCGCCGACCAGGCGCTCCCCAAGATAAAGATCGCCAAAGACGGGCGCACCTTCGATACCGAGACAGGAAGGCCCTTCGTCCCCTTCGGCGTCAGCTATTTCCGGCCGAACACCGGCTGGGCGCCGCAGGTTTGGAAGCAGTTCGATGCCGAGGCCACGCGCAAGGACTTTGCGCGCATGAAGGAGATGGGGATCAACTGCGTGCGCGTGTTCCTGAGCTACGGCTCGTTTTACTCCGAACCGGGCGTGCTCAAGACCGAGGGGCTGCAGAAGTTCGACCGGTTCCTCGCGCTCGCGGAGGAGGCCGGCATCTACATCCACCCCGCCGGCCTCGACCACTGGGAGGGATCGCCCGACTGGCAGCCGGTAGCGGTCGCCGACCCGCGCACCCTGCAATACACCGTGCAGTTCTGGGAACTGTTTGCGGCCCGTTACCGCGGCCGGCATGTGATCTTCGCCTACGACCTGCGGAACGAGCCCCTGGTGGAATGGGATGGCAAGTTCATGCCGCCGCAGTGGAATGCCTGGCTGGAGAAGAAATACGGGTCCAACGAAAAGCTCATCGCCGCCTGGGGCTCCACCAAC
>JAPLUA010000103.1 GCA_026397855.1 Verrucomicrobiota bacterium
CCCGCTTCGCCAAGACGCCTTCCAAGGCCTCTGGCGCGTTTCTGGGGGCATTCCAGGCGCCTTCCGGACCCCATTTCAGTCTGCATAACTCTGCTGCGATGATTCTGCCCACCTCAATCCCGTTCCGCAGCCGAAGTCGTTTCCAATCCGCGCCCCACCCACGTGGGCGGGGCGACATCTGCGTTCCGCTTCGGCCGCTGTTGGAAACGATGAAGTTTCTCCTCCGGCGGCAGGCATCGCCACTGGCGGATGCTCTCGGTCGAATCCATCGAGCATAGATTACCCCCGGCAGCAGGAGCCGCAAGGAACCCTTTGATCCGGAGCGTCGGGGGGGGGCTTCTTCGGAGTTGATACTTCCCCGGCCGTGCCGCACTTTTTCGGGATGCAGATCATAAAGTCAGTCAGGGCCATGCAGCGCCTGGCGCGGGGATGGCAGCGGGCGGGGGTGCGCGTCGGGTTTGTGCCGACGATGGGTTACCTGCACGCCGGGCACCTGAGCCTTGTCCGGAGGGCGCGTCGGATCGCCGGCCGGGAAGGCAGGGTGGTAGTGAGCATTTATGTCAACCCAACGCAGTTCGGGCCGACTGAGGACCTGTCGCGCTACCCGCGGGACCTGGCGCGCGACTCCAGCCTGTGCCGCGAGGCGGGCGTCGACGTGTTGTTCGTGCCAGACGACAAGCAGATGTATCCATGCGGGGAGGGCGCGGGTTTCAGCACCTACGTCGTGGAGGAGGAACTGGCGGGGAGGATGGAAGGCGAGTCGCGGCCGACCCACTTCCGCGGGGTCACGACGGTGGTGGCCAAGCTGCTCAACATGGTGCTCCCGGACACGGCAGTTTTCGGGGCCAAGGACTGGCAGCAGGCGGCCATCGTCCAGCGCATGGTCCGGGACCTCAATTTCCCGGTGCGGATCGAGGTGGCGGCAACCTGGCGCGAGTCGGACGGCCTAGCCATGAGTTCCCGGAACAAGTATCTCACCGGCGACCTGCGCCGGCAGGCCCTGGTGCTATGGCATTCCATCCAGGCCGTGCGCGCGCAAGTATCCCGGTCGCAAAAGCCCCTCCCGGCGGCGCGGCTCAAGGCGCGCGTGAAAGCGCTGGTGGCACTGGAGCCGGAGGCGCGCCTGGATTATGTGGAGTTCTTCGAGCCCAAGACGCTCGTGCCGATGGCCCGGGTGGGGCGCGGTGCGCACATGGCCCTGGCCGTTTACATCGGCACGACGCGGCTCATTGACAATGCCAGGCTCTGAAAGCCTGTCCGGAAACCCGACCCGGGTTTCGAATAGAGCCTGACGGATCGCTTAACAGCCTTGAGTTTTGCCCGGCGAGGGGCGATTCTGGCGGGGTTGTGATTGACCAGACCGGTTCCCCGCCGCCACCGCATAAGAGGCGTGTTCGTTATTCGGGAAAATACCCGCGCCGCTTCGAGGAGAAATACAAGGAGCACGATCCCGGACGCTACGCGGAGACCGTGGCCAAAGTCCTGGTTTCAGGCAAGACCCCCGCAGGAACGCACCGGCCGATCATGGTGGCCGGGATCCTGGAGGCGCTCGCGCCCCGGCCCGGGGATGTGGCGGTGGACTGCACCCTGGGCTTCGGTGGTCATGCCCGGGAACTGCTGGCCCGGATTCAGCCGGGCGGCCGCCTGCTGGGGCTGGACAGCGATCCGATCGAGCTGCCCAAAGCCGAGGCGCGGCTGCGGGGCCTGGGGTTCGGACCCGAAGTTTTTATCTCCCTCCGGCGCAATTTCGCCGGGCTGCCGCAGGCGCTCTGGGAGGCCCAAATCCAGGGCGCGGACATGATCCTGGCGGACCTGGGTGTTTCGTCCATGCAACTGGACGATCCGGGCCGGGGGTTCTCGATGAAGAATGACGGGCCGCTGGATATGCGGATGAATCCCGGGCGCGGGCAGCCGGCGTCTGCGTTATTGGCGGGCATCCGTGCCGAGCCGTTGCGGGTCTTGCTGGAGGAGAATGCGGACGAGCCGCATGCCGCCACGCTTGCCCCGGTCCTGGCCGGGAAACAGTTCGATGGCACCACCGCCCTGGCAAGAGCGGTCAGGGCCGCCCTGCCGCGGTTGAACAAGGAGGATGGGGATGATTCCATCCGCCGGGTCTTCCAGGCGTTGCGCGTGGCGGTCAATGACGAGTTTTCAGCCCTCGAAACGTTCCTGCGCCAGCTTCCTGCCTGCCTGAACCCGGGCGGACGTGCGGCGGTGCTGAGCTTCCACTCGGGCGAGGACCGGCGTGTGAAGAAGTCATTCCAAGCCGGTTTGAGGGCCGGGTTGTATGCGGAAGCCTCGGAAGTCCTGCGGGCCGAACCGGAGGAGCGACGGGCCAACCCACGGTCCACCCCAGCCAAGCTGCGATGGGCCCGGAGATCGAAATGAGATCGAATCGGCGCCGGTCCGGTCCGGGACGGGAGCGAACACGCTTTCAGAAGCAGGGTGGACCGGGCGGGCGGGTGGTGGGGAGAGGTAATCTTCCGATACAGAATGGCTTGCCCGGTCGCCTGCCGCACCATGAATTGGGCGAACAGCCCCCCCGACCGGAGGGCTGCAGGCCGCAATGCCGATGCAATCCGGGCAAATTAGTGCTTGCCAGCGGGGGTATAAAGCGTAAAAGAGAGGCCATAAAAAGGTTGGCTGCTTTGCGGAGCGATGGGTAGGCTGTAGAAACTATGAAATGTGACGGTGAGTTTACGACAAGCTGCTTGGCTTTGAATTATGAAAACGAAGCGGTTGATGGATCGTTGAGTTAATTCGGGTTCAAGACGCCTTGCCTGTTTATGATTTACCATGAAAAAAGGGCCTCCCTGGAGGAAGGGCCGGCCGATGAATCCGAAGATTACAACCTGCCGCAGCCGCCGGCGGCCCACGAGATCAACAACCGGCCCGCCCACTGGGAGCCTGAAACCGCCGGGGAAAAGGGCGACATCCTGGAAAAGGTCAGGAACTTCAAGACCGCCTCCCAGCTCCGGGAACTGGGGCTCTACCCTTACTTCCGCACCATTTCATCGGCACAGGATACCGAGGTCATCATTGAGGACCAGAAGGTCCTGATGCTGGGCTCGAACAGCTACCTGGGCCTCACGAACCATCCCGAAATCAAGGCCGCAGCGCGGGCAGCGGTGGATAAATACGGCACCGGATGCGCTGGTTCGCGCTTCCTGAACGGCTCCCTGGACATTCACCTGGAGCTGGAGGAGGCCCTCGGCAAACTGGTTAAGAAGGAGGCGGTGCTGCTCTACAGCACGGGCTTCCAGGTCAACCTGGGCGTCATCAGCGCCCTGGTCGGCAAGGGCGAATACGTCATTGGCGACAAGAGCAACCATGCCAGCATCGTAGAAGGCTGCCTCCTGGCGCAGGGCAAGTTCCTCCGCTTCAGCCACAAAGACATGGCGGCGCTGGAAAGCCGCCTCCAGAGAATCGAGCCCGGGGCCGGGAAGCTGGTCGTCGTGGACGGCGTGTTCAGCATGGAGGGGGATGTGATCCAGTTGCCCGAGCTTTGCCGGATTGCGGGCGAGCACGGGGCCGCCGTGATGGTGGATGACGCCCACTCGATAGGGGTTTTGGGCGAGCGAGGCGCCGGCACCGCGAGCCACTTCGGTCTGACCGACCAGGTGCATCTCATCATGGGGACGTTCAGCAAGTCGCTGGCGAGCCTGGGCGGATTCATTGCCTCCGATGCGGAGACGATTGACTACCTGAAGCACCACTCCCGTCCGTTGATTTTCAGTGCCAGCATGAGCCCGGCCAATTGCGCGGCGGTGCTGGCCGCGCTCAAGATCATGGCGCAGGAGCCCGAGCGCATCGCGCAGCTCTGGCGCAACACCCAGCGAATGAAGCAGGGGCTCTGCGATCTCGGGTTTGACCTGGGCGACTCGAAAACGCCCATCCTGCCCGTGTATGTCCGGGATCTGATGGTCGCTTTCAAGGTCTGCAAGCGGCTGCAGGAGGAGGGGCTTTTCGTGAATCCCGTCGTTTCGCCTGCCGTCGCGCCGGGGCAGGAATTGATCCGCATCAGCCTGATGGCGACCCACACGGACAAGCAGGTTGATTTCGCGCTCGAGAAACTGGGCAAGGTTGGCAAGGAATTCGGCCTGACCTGATTGAAGATCTTGCTCACAGGAGCGAGCGGGTTTGTCGGCAGCCATATTCTCGATAGCCTCCG
>JAPLUA010000010.1 GCA_026397855.1 Verrucomicrobiota bacterium
GGCCGGGGAGAGGGGGCACACCATGTCGTCTATCCCGCGGTCTTATCAGTAAGTTCATTTCTCTGTGCTCTCTGCGTTGATTCAACTGCGCTTTGTGGTTGCAGGAATGGAGACTCTTCCAAAAACAGAAAGGCGGGCTTTGGCGGATTTCTCCGCGCAAAGCCCGCCTGAATTCAGGCTCGAACGCCCCGCCTTACGGCGTCACCGTGATAAAGGCGTTGGACGTGGTAGTGGTACTTCCTCCCGCCGTAGTGGCCCTGAGGGAGATGTTGTAGGTCAGATTGGTGCTATACACATTGGTGAAGGTATAGACCGTGTCCTGGCTGTAGATGGACTGCCCGTTGATGCTCCATCGCCACAGCGTCACGCTATTCGTATTGCTGCTGGTATTGGAGAAGGTCACCGTCAGCGGCGTCGCACCGGTCCGGGGGGTGGCAGTAAACGAAACCACGGGCTTGGCAGCCACGTTGATGTAATTCGTGCGATACAACGTTTGGGTGCCGCTGGGGCCAGCAGCCGTCAACGTAACGACATAGCTGCCGGGCACGGTATAGATGTTCGTCGGATTAGCGAGCGTGGAGGTGTTTCCGTCGCCGAAGTTCCAGCTGTAGTTGGTCACGCCAACTCCATAGTTGGTGAACCCGACACTCATCGGCGTGTAGCCGGCGGTGGTAAAGGCCTTGAAGTTGGCCAGGGTGAACTGGTTCAAGACTTTGGTTTCAGCGTCGGTGAGCATGAATGAGGTATAGTTCGGATTATGCACGCCGAGACTGCCGTCGTTGAGCGCAATATACGAGTTGAACCGGGCCTGCTTGATGGCATCCGGAATCTCTAACTGATCCGCGGCGGATGGACCCGCATTGGTGATGCTGGATAGCAACCCGGGCGTGGTGAATTCCCAGCCATTCTGCTTATACTTAGTGGCATTGGCCGCGCCGAAGAGGTTGGTTCCGTAAGTAATTGCCCACTGGTTCAGCAGGGCGGCTATATTGTTGAGTTTGGTGGTGGTGGTCACCTGCGTATCCTCATACCTCGGCACACTTCCGTGACAGCCGCTGAGGGTGCAGTTGTAGGTGCTCAGTTCGAAGGTGTGCCCGGTGTAATTTGTATTGGCATTGACAGCGTAGCTCGGAACGTGGCAGGTGGCGCACTGATTTGTGTTGTAGTTGCCGCTGCTGCCGCTCACGCCGACACCGTGGCGCGCGATGTAATTCGTGGCAACGCCGCTGGAGTTGGTGGTGAGATAATCAGGCTGCACAATGCCCACGAGCACGTTGTATTGGACCGAATGGTGCGGCCCGCGGCTAAAGCTGACATTCGTAGTCAAGCCGACCGTGATGTTGGTCGCTGTGACAACCACATTGGTCATTGTCCGGCCGATAACATAGCTGTTGGTCTGAATGCCGTAACGGTTGGTCGTGTAGATGTTGGTATAGATATTGACGTAGGCAATATTGGTCAGCTGCGGCCCCAGGTTCGTGATCAGGCCAAAAGACCTGCCGTCCCATCGCGCTCCCCGCGTGTTATGGCATTGGCCGCAGATCTGGATTTTTGGGTCATACATGCTCGCAAAGGTGGTATTCATGAAACTCACACCGGTCGCAACCCCGAAGCTATTATAATTGGTCCGCTTGTCGGTCGTGGTGGGCATCGTGAAATAGTTGGTCGAGCGCGTTGGATTGCGCAACTGGGCGGTGTAAACGTCCGAGTGGGGATCATGGCAGGTGGCGCATGCGGCGCTCCAAGCGGCCGAGTCCTGCGCGCACGGCATCACCAGGGGGTTCGTTATGCCTGTCTGGCGTGCTTCATAATCGGCTAGCATCGCCATGCGGGCCGCTGCCGAGTGGCAAATGCCGCATGAGGCGGCGCGATCCTGGCCCTGGTCATACAGGGGATGGTTCGCCGGGCCGTAGAGACTGTAAATGATGCCGGTGGTGGCGTTTGTCTTCAGCGTGAGGTTGGCATTGGTGGTGACGTAATACCCATACCAGGTGTTGCTCGGGGTGACGTAAAGGTTGGTGTAGTAAACGCCATTGGCAACTCCGTATTTGACGTCATCAGTAGGTGGGGTGGTGGCTGCCGGTATGGCATCCGCCGCAGATGGCCGGATCAATGCTGGCCGCAGGACGGATCAGGGTTTTGTCGCTATATATATGCCAGCCTGCGGGGCCATGGCAATTCTCGCAGCCGACATCTGTTAGATGAGGAGTAGCGGCGCGGCTTGTGTAGCCGGTCGGTTGGCCATAGCCCACCGTGTGGCACGGAAGGCAGGCCGGATTGCTGTCCTGGTGGATATTGGCCAGCGTGTTCAAGGCCGTGGCATGGGCCGTAAAGCTCCATTCGCTGTACTTGCTGCTGTGGCAGCCTCCGCAGGAGTTTGCGCTGCCATAGTAATTGGACTGGTTCAGGCGGAAAAAGTAGGCATTGGTCGGATCCGGATTGGGCACCGTCTGGCACCAGGCAAAATCGGATGCTACGGCAACCCCGCCCGCGGGAGCCCAGGGGCCGAGCACTGCGTTCGTCGAGGCTTCGACCTGGTATAGCCCCTGCATGCCGTACCAGCAAAACGTCGCGTTCGAGCTGGTTTGGGAGTAGGAGGTGATCGTAGCCGCGGCGGGAACGCCTCCCGGCAGGTTGCTTGGCGGACGATACATCTGCGCTTGTGCGGAGGCCCCCAGAAGGGCGCCCAGGATGACAGCAGCCACCGGACCGGTTGCGGCTGGCCTGGCGATGCGGCGGAGGTTGGACGGGTAGGTCGGTTTCATTGGCTCGAGTTTATAATGTTAAGTTGCTTTTTCTGTTCACTGGTGCGGCTCGTATCCAGCTCCCGGGGCGTCACACACACTGTCGCGTAAGCCGCCGGCGCACACGCATATATTATTTAATCCCATCTTCAATCACCGCCGTAATCGCGACTACACTTGTCTTGCTTTTCTTTGAACATTTGTTGCTCTGGCGTGAGCAAGCATGCCGGGTCGGGCAGGGCTGTTCACCCTATTAGGGAAGTTTAATAAATGAAACGCACGATGATTTGGCTTTATTATCAGACCTTTCTGCCGGTCCTTCGGATCCGGGTGTGAGATTCACATCCCGTGCAGACGCTTGCCCAAAAGATGGTTAAAGTTTTGCAAAATAGGTGTAGTAATGAATCCAGCCAGACGCAAGACTGCAGCATGAAATGAAACGGATTTCATCCGGCGATTGCGCGCGACGGTTATGGGAACACGGAAAGCGTGGCCGGTGGAAGTTAGACAACAAATGACTAGTACGGATAATTTTCGGCAGAAGGATCTGGGCTGCGAGGTCGCAGCTGCGTCAAGCCGTTTGCCGGAGGGCGCTGCGCTCAGCTAGAAAGCTGGGCTGGCCCAACTAAACTAACAAAAACAACCAATACTGCCCGACACGAAAACTCATCTGCCAATATGAAAAAAACAAATCTACTCGCAATCGGCTTCGCCGCGGGCGCCACCGTCTTGCTGTCGCCTATGGGGCTCCAGGCGGGCGTCCTCGATTCTCCGCACGATTTCTCAACCCGCTCCTGGAATAACTCCCCCTCGGACCCGAACAGCGTTTGTAGCCCCTGCCATCAGGCTCACACGCCCATCCACTCGGGCGCCGCCGGTTCGCTTGTGCAGCTTCCGATTCCGTTGTGGAACCACGACACCTCAACCGGTCCCTGGCAGATGTATAACACCAACAATGTGTTGGCCTCCACGATGAAAGCGACTCCGGCACCCACTCCCCAGGGCCCGTCCCTGGCCTGCTTGAGCTGCCATGATGGAACGGTTGCGATCAATGCTTACGGTGGCGCCAGCGCCGCAAACAGGACCCCCGCTGAGACGATCGGCGCGGCCGGCCCTCAGATCGGGCCCGACCTGACCCACACTCACCCGATCTCGTTCACCTACGATGCGAACCTGGTCGGCACAGGCCCCAACCAGGACCGGTGGCTGTTCAACCCGGACACCACTCAGGTGCTGCAGCCTGATAGCGGAGTTTTCGTCCCGGGCAACAACATGACGATCACCGGTTTCCTCCTTGCCAAGAATCACCAGCTGGAGTGCATCTCCTGCCATGATGTGCATAACCAGGAGGGCTCGCCCTTCAACCTCGCGTCCAATCCCAAGCTCGTCAAAATCGTCGGCACGCAAGCCGGCAAGGGCAGTTTGCTCTGCAGAAGCTGCCACAATAAGTAAGTTCTGCTTTCGCCACCTGACCCGGCCATGCTTCAATCGGAAGCTGGATCTGCGGTGCCGGTGGAGGATTCCGGGCGGTCTTCGGAGAGCTGAAGACCGCTCTTTTTTTGGGGCGCGCGGATTTCGTTCCGCTCGCGCGAATAGGCACGGCGATTTTGTGATTGGATCAGCAACAGCATAAAACCATGTTCTCAACTGTCCGGCTCACGTGTATTATCAGTCGTTGTGCCTTGCTCGCGCTCCTGCTCCTGAGCGGTTGTGTGGCCTCAAGGAAGGCGACCCGAAAAGCCTACTCCTTCTTTCCTCCGGCGCCCGATGAGCCGCGCATCCAATACCTCACCGCGTTCTCTTCCGACCTCGAACTCGGCCGCACTCCCAGTTTTGCCGATTTTATCACGGGCCGGCCGGCCGGCGCGAGCCCCCTGGTCAAGCCCTATGGCTTGGCCTCAACCCAGGGCAAGCTCTACGTCTGCGATACCATGGCCGCCTCCATCCAGATCTTTGACCTGGTGAAGCGGCGCTCACGCTATTTTGCCCCCCGCGGTGAGGGCCGCCTCCAGACCCCCATTAACATTACGGTGGACAGTGACGGCACCAGGGATGTTGCAGACACCGGGCGCAGCCAGGTTCTCATCTACGGCAAGGATGACAGCTATGTGGCCGCCATGGGGACCAAGGATGAAATGAAGCCGACCGATGTCGCCATCACGGCAGACCGGCTTTATGTGACCGATCTTAAGAACCACAGCGTCCGGGTTTACAGCAAGGCGGACCGGAAGCTCTTGTTCTCCATCCCCCGGGATCCCAAGGCCGAGAAGGGCCGGCTGTTCTCCCCCACCAACCTGGCCATTGACCCGAAGGGCCGGCTTGTTGTGTCCGATCTTGGGGCCTTCTCCGTCCAGGTTTATGATCTGGAGGGCAACTATCAGCGCACGATTGGCGAACAGGGTATCGCTCCGGGGCTCTTCGCCCGGCCCAAAGGCGTGGCCACGGATCGCCAGGGGATTTCCTACGTGGTGGATGCGGCCACCCAGGTGGTCCAGATGTTCGATGCAGACGGACGCCTGCTCATGTTCTTCGGCCAGGCCGGCAGCAGCGGCGACGGCGAACTGTATCTCCCGGCTTCCGTCGAGCTGGATTACGAAAACGTGGCTCTGTTGCAGAAGAAAGCGGCCCCGGGGTTCAAGATCGAATACTTGATCTGGGTCACCAGCCAGTTTGGCCCTCACAAGGTGAGCGTTTACGGATTCGGGTCCAGGAAGTAACCGCGTGCGCGGCAGGCCGCTTTATGCGCTTAACCCAATCGCACAACTCAAGCACTTCCGCCAGCCGGCCACTTGCCCTCAGGTGCGGCCTGTTCGGTCTGCTCGCCGGCCTGTTTGTGCTCGCCGGCTGTTCCGGCCCCGCCAAACAAAAGTGGCTGGCTTTCTTCTTTGACGGTGTGCCGGTGTCGGGCGCGGCCACCAACAATGCCCAGGCCCGCCTTGTCGCCGGCTCCCAGGGAACCAATGCCCCCGGCCAGCCTGCCGCTCCTCCCAGACTGCTGAAGCCCTACATTCATCCCCCCTACGCGAAGCGGCAATGCGCAGATTGTCACCAGTCCAAGTCTTCGCAGAGGATGGCCGGCAAAGGCGCAACCGTCTGCTTTAACTGCCACAAGGATACCCTTATCGCGGGCAAGGTTAAGCATCAGCCCGTCGAGAACGGCGAATGCGTCGCCTGCCATAATCCTCACCAGGCATTCAACACCAACCTGCTGTCCCAGCTCCCGCCAGCCTTGTGCGGCAAGTGCCATGATCCTTTCCCGAAAACCGCCAAGAGCAGGCATCAGCCGGTCGAAAACGGCGAGTGCGTCTCCTGCCACAACCCGCATAGCTCCGATAACAAGAAGCTGCTGGTTAAACCCGGCGCGAAGCTGTGCTACGAATGCCACGAGGAGATTCCGCAGCAGCTCGCCAAGGCTAAGGTCAAACACCAGCCGGTCGAAAACGGCGAATGTGTCTCCTGCCACAACCCGCACCAGGAATGTGTCTCCTGCCACAACCCGCACCAGTCGGACAATAAGAAGCTGCTGCTCAAGCCCGGCGGCAAGCTCTGCGCCGAATGCCACGAGGAGATCCCGCAGCAGCTCGCCAAGGCCAAGGTCAAACACCAGCCGGTCGAAAACGGCGAATGTGTCTCCTGCCACAACCCGCACCAGTCGGACAATAAGAAGCTGCTGCTCAAGCCCGGTGCCAAGCTGTGCGCCGAGTGCCATGAGGAGATCTCGCAGCAGCTTGCCAAGGCCAAGGTTAAACATCAGCCGGTCGAGAACGGCGAATGCGCCTCCTGTCACAATCCCCACCAGTCCGATAATAAGAAGCTGCTGCTCAAGCCCGGCGGCAAGCTGTGCGCCGAATGCCACGAGGAGATCCCGCAGCAGCTCGCCAAGGCCAAGTTCAAACACCAGCCGGTCGAGAACGGCGAATGCGTCTCCTGCCACAATCCCCACCAGTCGGACAACAAGAAGCTGCTGGCCAAGCCCGGCGGCAAGCTGTGCTACGAATGCCATGACGACCTGCAGCAGGCCATCGCCAAGGCCCCGTTCAAGCATGACCCGGCGGCAAACGGAGAGTGCGCGTCCTGCCACAACGCCCACCAGTCCAATGAAAAGAGCCTGCTCCTGAAGCCGCCTCGCCAGCTCTGTTTCGATTGCCATGAAGAGAAGGACATGGCCGCCGTCAAGGCCCACGCGGGAACTGCCGCCAGGGCCTGCGTTGAATGCCATGACCCGCACTGGGGGAAGGATAAGTTTCTGCTCAAACCCGCCGCCGGCAAGGGCGCGGCCCGCACTCCCGGAAAATGACATTCTCCTTTCCAGTGCGCGTTGGGCGTTGGGTCCTGCCCGCTTTGCTGCTCCTGCCGGGAGCGCGGGAATGCGCGGCGCAGCAATACTCCGACCTCGAGCCGCGCTGGCTCCGGCTGAATCTCCCTCAGGCCAGCGTCGGGTGGTTCCCCTGGTCGGCCTCCGGCTGCAAGGCTCGGCCTATCATCCGAACCTGATGACCTTCGACCTCAGCGGCCAGGGCGGCGTCGGCTGGGCTCACGACTCGATCACCAGCCCGGGTTTCTCCCAGGTGCGCAACGAGACCCAGAACCTGTTCACCTACCTGGCGACGGTCAACTTCCTGTCCTCCAAGCCCTACAATGGCACCTTCTTCGCCAGCCAGGACCATACCTACAACAACTACGATTTCTTCAACACCGTCACTGCGGACAGCACGCGCTACGGCGGGCATGTGGGCTGGAGCACCACATCGTTCAATCTCAACACGGACGCCGGCTATCGCAACCTCCTCAGCAGCGGCATGAACGGCACTTCGGAGGTGTCGGAAACCTATCTCAACTTCAATGGCCAGAACCAGCGTGAGCACGGCAGCGCCATCCTGACCTACAATTACGACAACCTCGCCAACCAGCTCAATTACGGCCCCGTGCAAAGCAGCGTGAGCCAGTCGGTGGGCGTCTCCGATTCCGAGACGTTCGGCAGCCGCAACCAGATCACCGCCAGCACCGGCGCTTCCTACGGTTGGGCGGACTACGCGGACCGGCATGCCAGGACCCTCAACCTCAATGAGAATATCACGGTCAGGCATCGTCCCAACCTCGAGAGCTTCATGACGCTGAATTACCAGCATAACCAGCTGGAACCTGCCACCTCCGACATGTTTCAGGGCCTTGCTGGCATCCGCCACCAGCTCTACGACAGCCTTACCTCCACCCTCGACCTGCATGGCAACAAGGGCAGCTTCGCCGCCGAGAATACCTCTGCCCAGAACGACCGCTACGGCGTCGGGCTCGCGGAGGGCTACTCCAAGGGGCTCTGCTCCTGGGCCCACCTCAACCTCGGCGGCACCGCCATCCTGGACCACCAGGACCACAATTCCTCCGGCACAGGCCTCCTCACCATTATCAATGAATCGCACGTGCTCAAGGACATCTCGGTCGTGTTCCTCAATAACCCCCGCGTGTTCCCCGCCACGATCATCGTCACCGGGCCCGGCGGCATTCCCACCTATGTGAACGGCACCGATTACCGCATTATCTCCCACGGTGAAATGACGGAAATTCAGCGCATTCCCACCAGCATTGACCTCCTGGACGGCTCCACCATCCTTGTCAGTTACTCGAGCGATTCGTCCTACACCAGCTCCTTCGACTCGATCAACGGCAGCGTATCGGTCCGGATCGACTTCTTCAGCCTGGTCGGGGTTTACGGCCGCTACAACGCCATGGACAACAACGCGCCTCCAGAGGCCCTGGCGCAGACGCTCTCTGACTGGGTGGGCGGTGTGGACGTCACATGGCGCTGGCTGCGCGCCGGGGTCGAGTATGAGGATTACGATTCGAATTTCAGCCAGTACTGCGGGACCCGTATCTTCCAGAGCTTATCCTTTCAGTTGAGCGACAGATCCAACCTGAGCTTCAACTTCAACCAGGTGTTTTACAAATACCCATACGGCCCGGATCAGACCCAGTACCAGTGCATTGGAGTCTTCAATACTCAGATCTCCTCCTGGCTGAACGGGAATTTGGAAAGCGGCTACTACCGCCAGGATGCGATGGGAACTTCGCAGGACCTGGCCGCCGCCCGCGCCGGCTTGATTTTCACCCACGGCAAGCTGACCTTGAAGCTCGGCTATCAATACAACTACCAGATGATTCAGATGGGCCAGCAGGAGCGGAACCGGAACTTCGGCTATGTGCAGCTGAAACGCGATCTCTGACATGCACCATTCCCGCCGCCATGCTTCCCTCCGGTCCCCATCGCGACTGTGCCTTGCGGTCTTCCTCGCGCTTGCCTTGGCCCAGGCCCACGCCGCGAAAACCGATCCCAAACCGGCCGCAAGCCCGGCCGGACCGGTCTGGCCGCCCCCCCCCGCTGCTCCCTGCGTGGTTTACCTCAGCAGTATCACCTCGCCGGCCGATCTGGGCATCAAACCGCCGGCCCTGACCCGCTTCGCAGAATGGATCACCGGCGGCCGCGGCGCGTCCCCGGTGGATAAACCTTTTGGCCTCGCACTCGATGACGCCGGCAACCTCCTCTTCACCGACACGGGAGCCAACGTGGTCTGCTGTGTGGATCGTTCCCGGAAGAAGTGGCTCCGCTGGGAGAAGGCGGGCAAAATACGCTTCGTTTCGCCGGTCGCCGTGGCCCGTCACCGCGATACAGTCTTTGTGGCCGACTCGGCCCTGGGAAAAGTCCTGGCCTTCGATCTGAAAGGCAAGCTCCTGTTCGAGATCACCCGTGAGGTAGAACGGCCTTCCGGCCTGGTGATCCACGGGGACAAGCTGTTTGTCGCCGATGCCCAGCGGCACCAGATCGTTGTCTGCAGCCTGCGTGGCGCTTTCCTCTCCAAGTTCGGCCACCGCGGCAGCGCCCCGGGTGAATTGAATTTCCCCACCCACCTCGCCGTGGATGCCGCTGGCCGCCTCTTTGTCACCGATTCAATGAACTGCCGCATCCAGGTCTTTGACGCATCCGGCCATTTCCAGTGCGCCATCGGCACTCCTGGCGACAGCCCAGGCAACCTGAGCCGCCCCAAGGGAGTCGCCGTGGATCGCCTGGGGCATATCTATGTCGTGGATGCCCTGTTCGACAACGTGCAGATTTTCAATGACCAGGGGCAACTCCTCCTGAACTGGGGCGAAGCAGGCTCCGCCCCCGGCCAGTTCTGGCTGCCCAACGGCATTGCCATCAGCATGGACGACCAGATCTACGTCGCCGATTCCTACAATCACCGCATTCAGGTCTTCAAATACACTGGCAAATCATGAGCCCCACCGTTCATTCCATGAATCTGCCTTTCTTGAACTTACTGCGGAGTTCCCGGCAAGCCCATCTCCTCCCTCGCCCCCCCAGAAGGGGAGAGGGCCGGGGAGAGAGGTCCCCCATTCGGATTTCGGATTTCGGATTTCGGATTTCCCGCCCTCTGGCGGGATGCTTGGCTGTAATGGTCGTGCTTTCGGCGCTGCAGCCCGCGCCGATCAACGCCGCGGCAGCCAACCCCTACGGCGTTGCCGACTCCAAACATAATCTCTCAGCCAACGGACCCGGCAGCGTCCGGGCCGCAACGGAAGGCGATATCTGCATTTTCTGTCACGCCGCGCATACCAAGAGCGGCCAGGGTCCTCTCTGGAACCACGAGATGTCCACCGCCAGCTACAAACTTTACGGAAGCTCCACCCTGAAAGCCGCCGTTGGCCAGCCCAGCGGATCCTCCAAGCTCTGCCTGAGCTGCCACGATGGCACCATCGCCCTCGGCATGATCCGCAACCGCGCCACACCCATCCAGATGCGAAGTTCCGGACTCCTGGCCACCGACCGCAGCCGCATCGGCACCGACCTTACTGGCCATCACCCCATCTCCTTTACCTACGACAACACCTTGGTGACCACCAAGGGGGAACTCCGCGACCCCTCAACGCTGCAGCAGCAGGTCCGCCTCGACCGTGACAGGCAGGTTCAATGCACCTCCTGCCACGACCCGCACCGGAACCAATACGGCAAGTTCCTGGTCAAGGATAACTCCGCTTCCGCCATCTGCCTGGACTGCCATATCCCAAGCTTCTGGAATAACTCCGCCCATGCCATGTCCCGGGCCACATGGAATGGCACCGGAAAGAACCCCTGGCCGAACACGTCCAGGACCACCGTCGCGGATAACGGCTGCGAAAACTGCCATTCGCCTCATGCCGCCGGCACCAAGGCCCGCCTTCTCAACTTCGACAAGGCCGAGGACAACTGCCTCGTCTGCCATAGCGGCACCGTCGCCGCCAAGAACCTCACGGCCGAATTCAACAAAGCCAGCGCCCACCCCGTCATTTCCACATCCTCCCTGCATGATGAAGCCGAGGGCATTATTAACTCCGGCGCCCGACACGCCTCGTGCATGGATTGCCACAACCCCCACGCCTCCGTCGCCAGTTCCACCAAGGGCACCGGCCTTCCCGGGTCCCTCACGCAGGTCAAGGGCGTGTCCGTCAGCGGCGGCGCGCTCAAGGCGGCAACCTACGAATACGAGATCTGCTTCCGCTGCCATTCCGAAACCGGCAAAACCGGCAGCTCCAAGGTCGTCCGCCAGTTCGCCCAGCCGAACACCCGCATGGCCTTCAACCCCGGCAACGCCTCCTACCACCCCGTTGCCGCTCCCGCCAAGTCCTCCCAGTCCCGCACACTGGTTGCCAGTTGGTCCGGCACCCAGCAGATGCTCTGCACCGACTGTCACAATAACGACCAGGGCCCCGGCGCCAAGGGGGCAGGGCCCAATGGCCCCCACGGTTCCCAGTACGCCCCGCTCCTCGAGCGCTACCTTAACCAGGCCGATTATCAGGCTGAAAACGCCAACGCCTACGCCCTGTGCTACAAATGCCACAGCCAGGGCGTCCTCATGGGCGACCGGCTCCATAGCCGGCACGTCCGCGATAACCAAACCGCCTGCTCCACCTGCCACGATGCCCACGGTGTCCAGAACCAGACTCACCTGATCAATTTCAACACCCTTTACGTCACCCCGGCCGCCGGACGCATCGCCTATGCCGACCAGGGCGGAGGCCGCGCTTCCTGCACCCTGACCTGCCACGGTATCAGCCACAATAACAAGTCCTATTGATGGGATAGCGTTATGATCCAAAACCTGCCAGCCAACCGGTTGAAACACATGGCAAAGGGTTTGCTGGGCTTTATCGCAGCCGCCCTGCTTCCGGCCACAGTGTTCGCGACGGATCCACCCCACACCGATGGCAACGATTATTGCTCGAGCTGTCACCTGGTGCACCGGTCTCTCGGCGCTCCCCTGTTCAAGGTTCCCGGCGGCAATGTCAACCTCTGCCAAAGCTGCCACGTCCCCGGCGGCACCGCTTCCGCCCAGGCGATGCTCAACAGCGATCAGGCCATGCCTGCCCCCGGGCTTCCGCCCGGCGCAGTCCCCGCAGGTAATTCGCACCGTTGGGATTCCAGCGCTTCTGGCCGGGTTGTTTATTTGGGCGGCGCCGCCACCCCCTCGGTCGGCGCTGTGCTTTCGTCCGGCACAAACTCCGGACCCTACGCCCAGACCTACACCCTGACTGTCGCCAGCGCCGGCGATGTGGGCGCCGCCCGCTTCAACTGGTCGGTTACCATCCCCGGCGGCGGTTACGCGACCAACGCGATCGGCGGCTTCGGCAATAATCTGCTTACTGGCACAAACGTCGCCTTGACCAACGGCATCAGCGTGACCTTCGCCAGTGCGACGAACAGCTTCTACCAGGTCAATGACCAGTGGCAGATTCTCGTGCGTGCCAGCCTCCGCCACCCCACCAACACCGATCTCCTGGCCAACCTGCCGGGCGGCCAGATGATGTGCTCGACCTGCCATAACCCGCACAGCCAGGCCTACCCGCCGTTCGATCCCACCGTCCCGGCCTATACCAACGGTTTCGGCGCCGGGCGGCATTACCAAGCCATGGACAATGGCTTCGACCAGATGTGCCTGGACTGCCACGCCGCGCGCGGTGTCACCAATTCCATCCTCGGTTCGCATCCGGTCATTATTCCCATAACCACCAACGCCTATTACCGGGCCCCCGCCTCCCTTCCCCTCACCGCGTCCGGCAGTTGCGTCGCGTGCGAGACGTGCCACGATGTTCATCTCGCCCCGGACAACGACGGCAACCTCGTGCGCATGACCAATCGGCTCGCCTTCTGCACGGAGTGCCACGCGCTCGCTGATACCACAACCCCGGGCCGCCACCTGAACGTTACCAACTCCGCCCTCTGGCCTGGCGGCCGGACCAATTGCTCAACCTTTCCCCCCATCACCGATACAACTTTGCGCGGTGCCTGTGAGAACTGCCATCAGGCCCACGGCTGGCCCATGGCCACCAACACCGCCCTCGTCTTCCCGAAACTGCTGGTGGACCAGGAGGAAAGCCTCTGTTTCACCTGCCACGGCACCAACGGCCCGGCCACAATGAGAGTGGAGGCCGATTTCTCCAAAACCTACCACCACCTCGTCAGCGATGCCCAGCAGACACAGGGACGGGTGGTTGAGTGCAGCAGTTGCCACAACCCCCACAAAGCCCTCTCCGGTTCCCACACCTACACCAATACCGCCACCGCCTCCCGCAACCTGGCAAGCAACCCGCTCAAAGGCGCTGATGGCGTGGCGTGCAGCTACGCCAGCCTTACCAACTTCCAGGCCGTGGCGACCAACCTCTACACGGTGATTCCCAGGTCCACCGGCGTCACGAACGAATACCAGATCTGCTTCAAGTGCCATTCAAGCTTTGCTTACGGAACAAATCCGCCCGCCGGGCTTTCGCCAATCTACAGCACGGGCACAGCAACATTCACCTCGGGAAGCGCAACGGTCACCGGCAGCGGCACCACGTGGAATACGGGCATGGTCGGGGCCTGGATCGTGCGCAGCAACAATGCGGGCACCCCTGGATCGTGCGCAGCAACAATGCGGGCACCCCTTACAAAATCGCCGCCGTGGCCAGCACCACGAGCCTGACTATTTCCCCGGTTTACGCCGGTGCAAGCGGTTCAGCTCAAGCCTACAGGATCTCCTGCGAAACCGATGCTGCCCAGGAGTTCAGCCCCCAGAACCGATCCGGCCATCCCGTCGTCACCGGCCTCGATAACTATCCCAACTCGCTTGCGGTCGGCAGCCCTGCCAGGAAAGGTCTGCAGCCACCGGCCCTCAAGGCTCCGTGGAATGTCAACGTCGGCCAGCAGACCATGATGTGCTCCGACTGCCACAACACCGACGCGACCACCCCTGCGGCGCAAGGCCCTCACGGCTCGGCCTCGCAGTTCATGCTGCGCGGCCCGAATGCCGCCAATTGGCCCAATGTGACCCTGGCCAATTACAACACAAGCTGGTGTGCCAACTGCCACAACACCATGAACAATGTCCACCGCATCAGCGCGCACAGCACCTGGCGATGTTACTACTGCCACATTGTCGTTCCCCACGGCGGCAAACTCTCCCGCCTCATGGCCGACAATGATACCATGCCCGCCCGCTACGCCTACAATAACACCCTCAGCACCAACTACCTCCAGGCCTTCACCAAGAACGCAACCAACAGCTACTCGTCCAGCAACTGCAAGGCCCAGTGCCATACCGAGCACAGGAGCCGCAGCCCATCCGAAAACTGGTGACCGCAAACCGTGGAGCTTTCCCGCCTCATGAACCGACCGATCCTGCAAGCTGCAAGGCGATTCCTCTCTTCGCCGCGCTGCATCTTCGGCCAGGTCGCCGCCGCCCTGCTCTGCGGCGCGTTGCTGACCTCCTGCCGCCAGTCTCCCGCCCAGCAGGCGCGGGCGCTCGTGGAGCGCTACAATCAGGCGGTTTCCGAGGCCTACCGCTGCGGTGACGTGAAGCTGATTGATGGCGTGGTCGGACCGCGGGAAGGCAGGAAACTCACCGGCTTGATCGGCGTCCGCCTCGACTTCGGTCTGGCCCTCGACTCCCATCTTCTATCCCTCGACGTGACCGGCGTGGAGCAGGCGAAAGATGCGATGCGGATCTCCACGAAAGAGAGTTGGCGGTATCGCGATCTGCGCATCGGCACCGGCAAGCAGGTCGGCGAGGAGTCGTTCGACTCCTACGAAATGCTCTATATCTTCACAAACATGAACCAGGCATGGCTGGTGGACGAAATCCGCTTCACTAGGCCGCCCCGGGTCGGGCGCGGTCAGGCCGCCTGGATCGCCGACCGCAGGCCGGCCTCCCCCGCCATCGCCCAACCCACAACCCAACCGGAGCGTGCGCACCCATGAGTTCTTATCAGGATAAATGCCGTCAGCTAGTCCGGAATACCGCCCGCATCCTCTGCCTATGTGGTGCGGCCCTCCTCATCCCCGTACTCTGCCACGCCCAGGCCGTCGCCCCGGTCCCCACCCCCCTGGGCGCCTTGTCCCAGTCCCTGCAGGGACCCGTGCGCGTCGCCGCCGATGCCGCGGGCCGAACCTATGTCTCCGATCGCTCTGCCGGCCAGGTGCTCGTGTTCGATGCCTTTGGCCGCCCCGTTTCGGCAAGGCCTGGATTGGCTGGTCCGCTCGCTGTCGCCGTGGATTCCAGCGGTCGCATTTACGTGGGCCAGGAGCAGAAAGGCAGCGTCTCGGTATTCGACCCGCAGTGGAACCTGCTCTTCCAGCTTGGCCGGGGCGACGGCGAGTTCGCCTTGCCCAGCCACATCGCCCTCGACCCGGCTGCCGGCACCGCCTACGTCTGCGATAGCGCGGCAAACCGGGTCAAAACCTACCAGGACAGCCAGCCCGGCCTGGCCTTCGGCGGCTACGGCACCGGCCAGGGCCAGTTTGACTTCCCGTCCGGCGTCTGGGTCAGCCCCGCCGGCGAGGTCTTTGTCCTGGACCAGAACAACAACCGGATGCAGGTTTTCGATCGCACTGGTGGATTCAAGCGGATGTTCTCGCTCAACCCCGCAGGTGGCGGGATGGGTATGACCCCGGATGCCTCCGGCCGCTCCCAGGGCATTGCGGGCGACGCCAGCGGGCGACTCTATGTGGCCGACAGCTTCCAGGGCCAGGTCCAGGTCTTTGATCTCCAGGGCAGCCTGCTTTCCACCATCGGCGGCTACGGGGACAAGCCCGGCCAGTTCCGTTCACCGGTGGGTCTCGCGGTGGATGCCTGTGGCCGCCTCCTCGTGGCCTCCGCCAACAACCGCCGCATTGAATTGATCGGTCTCGACGGCTTCATCCAGCTCACGGCCACTCCTCCCGGCCAATTGCTCGCCGCGGGCACCCGGGCGACCTTCTCCGTCGCCATCGCCGGCGCCGGCCCCTTCACCTACCAATGGCGCAAAGGAACCAACAACCTCAGCGACGCTCCCGGCATCACCGGCGCAACCGGTGCAACGCTCACCCTGGCCGCCGTGGCCACCAGGGACGCTGGCACCTATTCCGTCCAGGTCGTCGGCCCAGCCAGCACCTTCATCAGTCCCGCGGCACCCCTGACCGTCGTCAACCCGCCTGCCATCCTCAGCCAGCCCCTCGGTCAGTCCGTCGCCGTCGGGGAGGCGGCCCTCTTCAACGTTGCCGCCCAGGGTGATTCCCTCGCCTGCCAGTGGCAACGCGATGGCGTGCCGATTCCCGGCGCGACGGACCCCTCGCTCGCCATTGCCGCCGCCCGGCCTTCAGATGCCGGCCGCTACACCGTCGTCCTCAGCAACTGCGTCGGCAGGGTCACCAGCGACCCCGCCGCATTGACCGTCTTCAGCCGCCCCGCCTCACCCCAGCTCGAC
>JAPLUA010000212.1 GCA_026397855.1 Verrucomicrobiota bacterium
GCAGGTTACATCTTCCCCTATCTCCATGACGAGACGCAGTCCGTGGCCAAATCCTACCGGGCTGCCTGCACGCCGGACTTCTTTCTGTTCGACCGGAACCAGCGCCTGGCCTATCGCGGCCAGTTTGATGACAGCCGGCCCGGGAATGGCATTCCCGCCACTGGCAAAGACCTGCGCGCCGCGCTCGAGGCCCTGCTCGCTGGAAACCCGTGTCCGCCCAATCAGAAGCCCAGCATCGGCTGCAATATCAAATGGAAGCCGGGTAACGAACCGGACTACTTCTGAAGGACGAATGCCTCTTTTATGATCCTGGGCATTGAAATCGGAGGGACCAAGCTGCAACTCGTGCTCGGGGATGCAGCGGGGAAGATCTGCGAACGACGGAAGCTGGCGGTTGATCGGGAGCGGGGCGCGGCGGGAATTCGCGAACAGATCGAGCGAGCGCTCCCCGAATTGCTGCATGGCCGCACTTGCCTGAAAGCCGGCGTCGGTTTTGGTGGGCCGGTGGATTGGAAGACGGGCCGCATCTGCCGCTCGCACCAGATTGAGGGATGGTCCGAGTTTGATTTGGGCGGTTGGCTGGGCCGGTTGACCGGGGTGCCGGTGGTCATGGATAACGATGCGAATGTGGCGGCGCTGGGCGAAGCGTTGTGCGGGGCCGGTGTTGGCTTTAGCCCGGCCTTCTACGTCACGCTCGGCAGCGGCGTGGGTGGCGGCCTCGTGGTGGACGGAAAGGTTTACCATGGGGCGAAGCCCGGAGAATCGGAGATCGGCCACGTCCGGCTGGACCGTGACGGCACGACGGTTGAATCGCGCTGCTCGGGATGGGCGGTGGACGCCCGAATCCGGGGGCTGAAGACCACGCACCCGGAGAGTTTGCTGGCTAGGCTCGCTGACCGGGAAGCGGGCGGGGAGGCGAGGCACCTGGCGTCGGCATGCCAGCAGGGGGACCTCGCAGCACGAAAGCTGTTGCAGGAGATAGCGGATGATCTGGCATTCGGCCTCTCGCACGTCGTTCACCTGTTTCACCCCGAAATCATCATCCTGGGCGGAGGGTTGTCCAGTGTCGGCGAACCGCTCCGAAACGCAGTGGAGACAGCAATGGGGCGTTTCGTCATGGATGCCTTTGCACCCGGGCCGAGGATTGCCCTGGCATCCTTGGGAGAAGACGCGGTGCCAGTTGGGGCCCTAAAATTGGCCTGACAACGGGCGCCGGGCTGCTGATGATTGGAGCCATGAAACAATGGATTGCCGATTACATTAAGGCCCAGAAGACCGCCCACGACTCCATCCCCGTCGAGGCGGTGGCGCAACTCATCGAGAAGCTCCGCATAGCCCTCAAGGAAGACCGCCAGATCTTTGTGTTCGGCAACGGCGGTAGCGCGTCCAACGCGTCCCACTTCGCGGTGGACCTCGGCAAGCTCGCGTCGGACAAGGTTGGCAAACGCTTCCGCGTGCTCTCGCTCAACGACAACGTGGGCTGGTTGACCGCCCTGGGGAATGACTACGCCTACGAAGACGTCTTTGTCGGCCAATTGCAGAACTACGGCAAGCCCGGCGATCTCGTGCTAAGCCTCAGCGTCAGCGGCAACTCCCCGAACTGTGTCAAGGCGTTGGAATGGGCAAAGCAGCATGGCCTCCATACCGTCGCTCTGGTCGGCGCCCGCCGCGGGCGCATGGCAGAAATCGCGGAGCAGGCGATCGTCATTAACGACACCCACTACGGGCGGGTGGAGGATGCACAGATGGGCATCTGTCACATGGCGTGCTACGCCTTCGTGGAAAAGGGCTAAGGAAGAACGCATTCAGGAAGGCAGCTTGGTGCCACGACGGCGCCAACGCCACTTTTGGCGCGGGGACTTCCGGCTTCACCCCGATGAGCTTTCAGCAACAGTAGAATCAGATAGTGCCGGGGGCAAAACTCTCTTCCTGCTGTCTTGGCTTGACGCGCGTGCCCGGGTTTGCTAATGTAGCGTCTAGATGACCTTTTCAATTCTTCTGGTCACGGGATGGTGTCTCCGCGGAAGAGAAAACGCTGCAGCAGTGTTGCTGACTCTTCAAGCAGCTCAATCTATCCGTGCCCCCAAGACTGCCACCCAAACTCCCATAAACTCATGAAAGCTCCCAATCGCATAGCCCTGCTGGTTACCCTCACGTTCGCCGCCCTGCTCGCCGCCCCAACCGCCTGGGCCTTGCCGAAGATAAAGGTGCTCGCCACCGGCGGCACGATCGCCGGCGCGCAAACCACGCAGGCTGAAGAGGGCTACAAGTCCGGGTCGTTCTCCGTGGAGGATCTCATCAAGGCCGTCCCCCAGCTCAAGAACCTGGCCGAGTTGTCCGGCGAGCAGATCGCCAACATCGGCAGCCAGACGATGAACCATGAGGTCTGGCTCAAGCTCGCCGCCCGGTGCAATGAGTTGCTCGCCCAAGCCGACGTGGATGGGATCGTCGTCACGCACGGCACGGACACGATGGAGGAGACGGCTTACTTCCTCAGCCTGGTCGTGAAGAGCGACAAGCCCCTGGTGCTCGTCGGGTCAATGCGCCCCGCCACGGCCATCAGCGCGGATGGCCCGATCAATCTCTACAACGGCGTGGCCCTCGCCGCGAATCCCGAGTCCAAGGGCCGCGGCCCGCTGGTGGTGCTCAACGACACCATCCACTACGGCCGCGAGTCGCAGAAAATGCACACGACGCGGATGGATACGTTCCATTCGCCGAACCGCGGCATCGCCGGCATGATGAACACGGGCAAGACCTTCTTCTATTCGCGAAATACCACGCGGCACACGACCAGGAGCGAGTTCTCCGTGGCCGGCTTCAAGACCAACGATCTGCCGCGCGTGGAGATCGTCTATTCCCACGTCAACCTCGGAGGCGAGACCATTGACTTTCTCGCCAGCCAGGGCGTGAAAGGGATCGTGCTCGCCGGCGTGGGCGACGGAAACTCCACCGACGCGGTCCTCGCCGCGCTGGAGCGGGCGGTCAGGAAGGGCGTGTCGGTGGTGCGCTCCTCGCGCGTCGGCAGCGGGGTGGTAGATCGCAACGTCGAAGTGAACGACGACAAGCTCGGCTTCCTCGCCGCCATGGAATTGAACCCGCAGAAAGCCCGCATCCTGTTGATGCTTGGCTTGACCAAGACGACGGATGTGAAGCAGTTGCAGCAGTATTTTCTGGAGTATTGAGCAGCCCCGGAGCAACCATTTCTTCATGCAAACCAGGAACCGCTTATGATACAATGGCTCATTGACACCCTGCGGAGCTACCCCGAGATCGCCATCTTTCTGACGCTGGCGGTCGGCTTTTGGGTGGGCAGCCTCAAGATCGGCAAGTTCAGCCTCGGCAGCGTGACGGGGGTGTTGCTCTCCGGCGTGCTCATCGGGCAGTTGGAGATCACCATTTCGCCGAACGTGAAGTCGGTGTTCTTCCTCATGTTCCTCTTCGCGGTGGGCTACAGCGTCGGGCCGCAGTTCTTTCGCGGCCTCAAGAGCGATGGTCTGCCGCAGGTCTTCTTCGCCATCCTCGTCTGCGTGACCTGCCTGGTGGCGTCGGTCATTGCGGGCAAAGTCGCCGGCTACAGCGTCGGCCAGACAGCCGGCCTCCTGTCGGGCGCCTGCACCATCTCGGCGGTGCTGGGGGTGGCCACGGATTCCATCAACAATCTGGGCCTGCCGCCGGACCAGGCGAAGGCGATGATTAACGCGATGCCGGTGGCTTACGCCGTGACCTATCTGTTCGGCACGGCGGGCTCGGCCTGGTTCCTCGCCAGCATCGGCCCGAAGCTGCTCGGCGTGGACCTCGCCAAGGCATGCAAGGAGTACGAGGAGAAGATGGGCGCCGGCGAAGCCGAGGACGGAACGATGTCCGCCTACTCCAAAGTCGCGGTGCGCGCCTACACCGTGGGGCCCAACTCGCAGTTCGCCGGCCCGGACACGAAGCTAGCCATCCGAGCAGGCGATGTGCTCGCGCTCGCCGGCCCGCGTGCCACGCTCCTGCAAAACGAAGCCGCGATCGGCGCCGAGGTGGACGACCGCGAGCTGCTTGATTTCACGGTGGAGATCCTGGACGTAGTCATTACCAGCAAGGCGATCGCCGGCAAAACGCTGCCGGAGATCCGGCAGCATGACGTGGCCCAGAAGGGGCGCGGCGTGTTTCTGCGCAAACTGATTCGGGGCGGGCAGGAAATGCCCTTCAATGCCGGGACG
>JAPLUA010000398.1 GCA_026397855.1 Verrucomicrobiota bacterium
GCATTCTTGCACGCCATCGTAAACTGTGAGTTGCGCCCGGGGGCACAGGGAACCTCGAAACGACCTTGAAACGATCTTGAAACGACCTTGATACTATCTTGCTGCCATGGAGGGGCTCCGGTGTGCGTCCGGTCTTATCCCGGGATGCAGCCCGGACATCCCTTCGATGCAAACGGATGCACTGTCCCTCGTCCGCGGCCCCGGCCCGATGTTCCGCCGGCACGCTCCGTTCTGGACGCCGGGCGGAAAGTCCGGTAGTGGTCTTTGGCTGTGACTACCCAACGCGTATTGCGCCCCGACCGTCGGCCGGCAAGCCGTTCTTTGCTCCATCCCGCTGGCTGGACCACGATGGCCCTGGCGGCGCTGCTGGCTTTTCACGACCTCGGCACCGCGGCTCCCGCGCCGGACCGGGCGCATCCGTTTCTCTTCATCACGACCGCTGACGTGGAACGGGCAGGGCAGGGGATCCAGCGCGGCGGCGTCTTCGCCGGACTGGCGAAGGAACTTGCAGCGCGGGCGGAAACCAACCGTATCGAGGATCTGCCGCCGCTGGAGACGGCGTGGTGGGAGGCCGCGAAGCTGAAGCCGTGGAGCGACACCTACCCGGAGGTGTTCCACCACACATGGATCGTGCCGATGAAGTGGGCCGACCTGGCCCGCAACTGCGCACGGGCCAGCCTCGTGTCGCCCTCCCCGTCGCTCGCCCCCAAGGGCAGGAGCATCCTGCTGCGCCTCTCGGATTACACGTTTGAGTTTGAGCACTTCGACGTGGGGATGAACTACACCGTCTGGGGGCTCGCCGCGCTGGACGCATACGATATCCTCTACGCCGGGTTCACCCCGTCCGAGCGGGAGCGGCTGGACCGCTTTTTCGAGCGTTACCTGGCGGCGGTGCGGAAGTCTGACGATTACTGGATCGAGCATCAGCCCGGGGGCAGGCTCAATAACCACTACGCGTGGCACAAGCTGGGGCTGGGCATGATCGGCGTGTTCTACGGCCGGCCCGAGTTGGTCGAGCGCGCGCTGCGCGGGCCGAAAGGGGTCGCGGATATGCTCGAGCAGGGTTTTAAGGATGACGGGCTCTGGCTCGAAGGTTCAATTCCCTACCAGTTCGCCGAGACTGCCCCGCTGGTCGTCCTGGCTCAGGCCCTGGAGAACGCGCGCTACCCGGAAAGCCTTTTCCTCTACCGCTCCCCGAACGGCCACAGCCTGAAGCAGTCCTACGACGCCCTTGTGCCCCTGCTGTTTCCCGACCGCACGCTGCCGACCATCGGCGATTGTTACGCGCGGCGGGCGCACATCGGCGAGAGCCCGGACTGGGAAGTCCTCTGCCGCCAGTTTCACGAGCCCGCTTACGAATGGATCATCGGCGACCGGAAGTTCCGGGTGCCGCAGGCGCTGTTCACCGGGGTGATTGAGCCCCCACCCGGAGAGCCGCCCGCGCAGTCCAGCCGGCTGTGGCCGGAAATGGGCTACGTTGCCTTGCGCTCGAATGAGGGGACCAATTATTGGTCCGGCGGGGGCTGGAGCCTGTTTGCGACCTATTCCGGTCAGCCTGTGCATGATCACGCCGACAAGCTCTCGCTGATCCTTTACGCCGATGGCCACCTTTGGCTGCCCGATTCGGAGGCCAAAACGTCGGCCGAACATGCCTTTTCCTCTGCAACGCAGGCGCAACTCAACCGCCAAACCCTGTGCCACAACACGCTGCTGGTGGATGGCCGCAGCCAGCGCTTCCCGGGCCAGCGGCTCGACCTGCTGGATTTCACCAACGCCCCCGGCCTGAAGCAGGCCACCATCGGCGATCTGCAAGGACGGCTTTACGAGGGCGTGCGCCAGATTCGAACCCTGGTTGTCACCACGAATTACGTCATCGACTTCTTCCAGGCAGCCTCCGGCACGCCCCGTGAGTTTTCCTGGTTGACGCATGTGGATGGCAGCCCGGCGGCCGGCTCGATCCGGGCAACGGACGCCTTTGCTCTGCCCTCCAGCGCCCCGTGGTCCTACCTCCGCGACGCCAGGAGCGCACCGGCCAACGGTCCCTGGTGGGAAGCCTTCTCCGCCGGCAGGCAAATCTTCAGGATGGATTGCCTGAGCGATGGGCCGGCGGAAGTGGTCCAGTGCGGCTTTCCCCGGGACGACAGTGCCGGGGCCAGTCTCCTCCCGATGCGCCTGGTCAACCGGCGCGGCACCAACGCGTGGTTCCTGGCTGTTTACCGCCTGGTGGCGACCCCGGACGAACCGGCCGGGCTGGGGGTCGCACCTGCGGGGCCTGACCAGGTGGAAATCACCCTGCAACTGGCAGGCCGGACCTATCGCCACCGGTTTCCGCGGCGCTGACCTGGGAGCGGGGCAAATCCTCCGTGCCGGGGTTCCCAGGGCGGGGGCGCGCTATTGACTCAAAAACAGGACAGTGGCGTCCGGTTAATTGGACACCCAAAGGGCGCTGCCATCAATAAACAGTGCGCTGATCGGCCCGGACTTGCGCCTTGCACGGTTTATGCTGTAGCCGCTAACTTAAAAGCCAGTAAATGAATCCTGATCCCCTCAAGCCGCAACGCCCCGCGGGCCTGACGACGGTGACCCGCCTGGTCATTCTTGTCGCCCTCTACTTTCTTGGGGGCTTGCTCGGCAAGCAGACCGCCTTCCTTTCGGACAGCATAACCCTGGTATGGCCCCCGTCGGGCATCGCGCTCGCGGCCATCCTGCTCTTTGGTTACCGGTTCTGGCCCGGGGTGGCCATCGGGGCGGTTCTGTTTTCCTTCATGAACGGCCTCCCGCTGGGATTCTTCACCCTCGGCACGGCGATCGGCAACACCATCGGGGCGGTTGTCTGCGCGTTCCTGCTGCAGCGGTTCGTTTTATTTGACAACGCCATGGATCGCATTCGTGACGTGGCTGGATACGTCGGGTTCGCCTGCTTCCTGGGCACAACGGTCAACGCGGCGTTCAATGTGGTCGGTTTGATCTATGCCGGGGAGCTTTCCTGGTCGAGTTGGGCCCCCTCGATGCTGCAGTGGTGGGTGCCCAATGCTCTGGCGGGCCTGGTGGTGGCGCCCGTCATTATGTCCTGGGCGACGCCCTGCCGCCTGGTATGGGATCGCTGGCTCATTCTGGAGGCATGCATCTGCGGCGCGGGCCTGGTGGTCGGCACCATGGTCTCGTTCCACTCCTGGTTTTTCTATGGTCTGGAGAATTACCCGCTGGCCTACCTGCCGTTTCCCTTCATGGTGTGGGGGGCATTGCGATTCGGCCAGCGGGGGGCCACCACGGGGACGCTGCTGGTATCCGCCCTGGCCATTTACTCCCTGTTGAGTCGGCGCGGGCCCTTTGTGACGGGCAGCGAGCCGGAGAGCCTGATGTTGATGGGGAGCTACATCGGCATCCTGGCGGTGACGAACATGCTGTTTGCCGCGGCGGCCGCCGAGCGCCGCCAGGCCGAGCGGGCCGTGGTTGAAAGCGAGAAGCGCCTGCGCGCGGTGGTGGAGGACCAGACCGACCTGATCTGCCGGTTCAAGCCCGACGGCACGCTCAGCTTCGTCAACCGCGCCTACTGCCAGTTCCACGGCAGGAGCAGGGAGGAGCTGCTGGGGACGAATTTCCTGCACATAATCACTCCCGAGGATCTCTCGATCCCGCTCAACTGGTTTGAATGCCTCCCCCCCGAGCAGCCTGTGGTCTCCTTTGACCATCGCGTGGTCGGTTCAAACGGCCTCATGGTCTGGCAGCAATACACCGTCCGGCGCCTGTTTTACGAGAACGCGGAGACCTACGAGTTCCAGGCCGTGATCCAGGACATCACCCACCGCAAGCAGAGCGAGCAGTCCCTCCGCGCGAGCGAGTGGAAGTACCGCTCGCTGGTGGCCAACATACCCGACGTGGTGTGGACCGGCAATGCCGCCCAGCAGCTTGTTTACGTCAGCGACAACGTCGAGAAGATTGTCGGCTACACCGCTTCCGAGCTCATGCGCAACCGGGCCGCGCTCTGGCTCAGCCGCATTCATCCCAATGACCGGGCCCAATTCGACGCCGCGTACCAGGGGCTGTTTGAAAAGGAGCAGGCACTCAACGTTGAGTACCGGATCCGGCGCAAGGATGGCCAGTGGATATGGCTCCAGAACCGCGCGCCCTCCACCTACCTGCGGGAGGGGGTGCGGTACACCGATGGCCTTGTGTCCGACATCACGGATCGGAAGCACGTGGAAGAGGCGCTGCAGCAGGCCAAGGATGCCGCCGTGGCCGCCAACCGTGCCAAGAGCCAATTCCTCGCCAGCATGAGCCACGAGCTGAGAACACCGCTCAACGCCATCATCGGGTTTTCCGAGATGCTCGGCGACCAGCTCTTTGGCCCGCTCAACGACCGCCAGTCCAAGTATTCCGAGAACATCCTCAACAGCGGCCGCCAGCTCCTGCAGCTGATCAACGACATACTCGACCTCTCCAAGGTGGAGGCCGGAAAGCTGGATCTGTTCCGCAGCTCGTTCGATGTCGCACAGGCGCTGCAAAACGTCGGGGCCATCGTGAGAACACTGGCCAACAAGAAACACATCACCCTCGACTCCGCGATTGGCGATGGCCTGCCGCCGCTGTTTGCCGATGAGGCCAAGTTCAAGCAGATCATGTACAATCTGCTCAGCAACGCCATCAAGTTCACGCCCGAAGGGGGCCGGGTTACCGTGAGCGTGTCGCGGCATGTCCCCGGGGACGGGCAGGCTGTGCCCGCAACGGCATTGGAGATCCCGGGCGAGTGCCTGAGGATCACGGTCGCTGACACCGGGATTGGTGTGTTGCCCAAGGACCAGCAGCGCATCTTTGCGGAGTTCGAGCAGGTGGATTCATCCTATGGGCGCCAGCAGCAAGGCACGGGATTGGGCCTGGCGTTGACCAGTCGGCTTATCGAATTGCACAAGGGGCAGATCTGGGTCGAGAGCGATGGCGTCGAAGGCAACGGCAGCCGCTTCATTTTCCTGATCCCCCTGGCACAGGATGAGGCAATATCGCATCCCGGTGGAAACGGCGATGCGCGCGCAGATGAGATTCTCCGGCCCGTGATCCGCGTGGCGATCGAGGATGAGGTCTCCCAGCGCGACGCCGGCGCCTACCTGGAGCAGGCGGGATACCGGACCATCGCCGTGCCCGACGTCACCAAGCTCAACGCTGCCATCAAGAGAAAACGGCCCTATGCCGTGGTGATTGACGAAAAGCTAACCCGGCGGTGCGGAGCGGAGGAGTTGCGCCAGTTGCGGGCGCAGATTCCCGCCAGCATACCCGCCGCAACCTGGTCCGTTGCGGAAGGCTCGTCCAGGTTCAGCCTGTTCGGGGCGGAACCGACCGCGGCCTTGCCGGCGACGAGGCTGATTGATGTCATCCGGCGTGACGTCAACCCCTCTACCAAGGAGGTCAAGACGGTGCTGGTCATCGAGGATGAACCGGCTTTGCTGGAGCTGCTTTCCAAGACGCTCCTGTTCAAAGGCTTCCAGGTCATGCCGGCGGGCACAGGCTACCGGGGGATCGAACTGGCAACCAGTGCCAAACCGGATGTTATTATCCTCGATATCTCCATGCCCGATTGCACGGGCATCCAGGTCGTGGAACAACTCCGCGCCCGGGCCGATACCCGGGGCATCCCGATCCTCATCCATACGGGAACGGTCCTGAGCGAGCAGGAGCGGCAGAACCTGGCCGCTCATGTCCACTCGATCACCGTGAAAACCGAACCGGCGAGCCTCTTTGCCAATCTCGACCGCCTCAACCGAATGCCCCCGGAATCTCTTTCCCGGCAATGAATGCTGTAAAGCCCCGAGTACTCGTGGTGGAAGACAACCCGATGAACCTGGAGTTGGTGTCCGACCTCCTCCAGGCCAAGGGCTTTGCCGTGCATCATGCGCCAACGGCCGAACAGGGGCTGATCCTGGCGCGCTCGCTGATGCCGGACTTGATATTGATGGACGTGAGCCTGCCCGGCCTGGATGGATTGCAGGCCACCAAGGCGCTGCGCGCCTATCCGGCACCCGCAACCTTACGATCGTGGCCCTCACCGCCCATGCCATGAGAGGGGACGAGGAGCTCGCGCTAAAGGCCGGCTGCGACGGGTACCTCGCCAAGCCGATTGACACCCGCTCCTTTGCCGACAGGATCACCGGTTTCATCGCCGCTGCGAACGCTCGCCGCGCGCAAACCCAGCCCGACCAGTCCCATGGAAACTAACCCCGCAAACGCCCCCCTGAGCCAGGTCCAACCCGTCGTCGCGCACCCGCTGCGGGGCCGCGGGCTGGTGCTGGTGGTGGATGACGAGCCGAACAACCGCACGCTCCTGCGCGACGCGCTCGAAGTGCATGGCTATGAAATTGTGGAGGCCGAGAATGGCGAGCAGGCGCTTCAGATTGTTGCCCAACGCCCGCCCGATGTCATCCTGCTCGACGTGATGATGCCCCGCCTGGATGGGTTTGAAGTCTGCCGCCGGCTCAAGAAGGACCCTGCAACGGCGCCCATTCCCATTCTCATCGTGACCGCGCTGTCCGAGCGCATGGAGCGGATGACGGGCATCGCCGCCGGGGCGAACGATTTTCTGACCAAGCCCGTTGACCTGCAGGAGGTCATTCTGCGGGTGGGGCACTCCGTTCAGCTCAAGCATCTGTTCGACCAGCTCCAGCGCGAGCGCCAGGATGCCGAGCGCCTGCTCCTGAACACGCTCCCCGCCTACATCGCCCAGCGCATGAAGGGAGGCGAAACCAACATCGCCGACCAGCACCCGGATGTCACCGTGCTGGTGGCCGACCTGGTCGGGTTCACCACCCTGGCCGCGCACATCGGCCCCGACCAGGTGGTTTACCTGCTCAACGAGATCTTCTCCGGCTTTGATGGCATCGCCGAGAGCCACGGGATCGAGAAGATCAAGACCATCGGCGATGCCTACATGGCGGCGGCCGGCATTCCCGTGGCCCGCGCCGACCACGCCGAGGCAAGCGCACGGATGGCGCTTGCCCTGCAGGCGGATATTGAACGATTCAACCGCGCCTACAGCACCTCCATCCACCTCCGGATCGGCCTCAGCAGCGGACCGGTCGTCGCAGGTGTCATCGGGCGCCGCAAGTTCACCTTCGACCTGTGGGGCGACACCGTGAACCTGGCCTTCCGCCTCGAATCGCTCGGGACGGCGGGCAGCATCCAGGTCTCCGAGGCCACCTACGAACGACTTAAGCACAAGTTCCGCTTCGACGGCAGCCGCTGTGTCCAGATCAAAGGCCGGGGGGAGGAGAACGTCTATACGCTTGTCGGCTCGCTATGAACGCTTCCGGGCGTTTCTCGCGTTCTTGAATGGGCTGGCTGCCGGGCGGATTACTGTGTTGCAAGGGCGGCCCTGGTAGGATGTAATCATCCCCATGCCGGAAGAATACGGAATCATCATTTCCGCAGGCCGAGGGGCGTTGTTGTCCGTCAATCCGAACGGGTGGACGAACTGCCATCCCGGCCTGCCCGGCCCGATCAATCGCAGGGCCTTGCCCGAACCGCTACACCCGGGGATGCGCCCGTGCGAACTCCCGTGAATCGCCCCCGCACTCTCGATTGGGTCTTGATAGGGTTGCTGCTGGTGGCACTGCTGGCCGTTGGGGCCGGTGGATATATTTACCTCGAA
>JAPLUA010000639.1 GCA_026397855.1 Verrucomicrobiota bacterium
GCACCAACACCGGCACCGGCCGGGACATGGAATTCCACGACACGACAGGCGGCCAGACGCGATTCTACCGCGTCCGCGTGGCCCAGTAAGGCCTCGGAACCGCATCAGGCAGCCTTCCCGCGGCGCACATGTAACAAATGCACTGGTGAGGCTTCCTCGATGTGCCGTCACACGGCATCTGACACCCGCTTGAGATAATCGAACGAGTAGATGCCCGTGGCATGGCCGTCGGCCCAGACGGGTTGGGCGGCGTAGGTGCCGACGCTTTCGACGCGGAGCAATTGAAACGCATTCTGTGACAGCGGCTGCTCCGGGTTCTTGTAGAGGTTGCCCATGACGTCCACCTCCCCCTTGCAGCCGGCGCACGGGCAGGCCCGCCGCAGCTTCTCAAGCGGGATGAAGCTTTCGCTGCCGTCATCCCATCTGATGGCCAGTTCTCCGCCTACCTGCTGAATGTCTGCCGGACGCATGGTGAATGAACTGGGTATGGGCCGCTTAAATCAGTTCCAGCGCCCGATGCAGCTCCGCATCGGTGGTGTAGCAGTGGGGCGAGAGGCGTATGTACTGCTGTCCAGCGCGATCCGCGCGCAGCGAAGTTATGACGCCGGCATCCAGGAGCTTCTGGTGCAGTGCCGGCAGGTCGCCGCCCGGGCGGTGGAAGGACACGATTCCGCTTGCCGCCTCCGGGGGTGCGTCGCCCTGCAGGACGATGCAGCCTTTGGCCTGGAGAGCGGGAATCAACAGGGCGCGTTTTCGCAGCAGCTCGGCCGCGATGTTCTCGATGCCCAACTCCAAGAGCAATTCCATCGCCGCAACCAGGCCCACAATGCCCAGCAGATTGTGCGTGCCAGCCTCATATTTCTGGGAGCCGGTGCGAAGGACGATTTGCTCCTGCGCCACGAAATTCGGGCAGCTCACGTTGTTCCAGCCATAAATCGGGGGATTAATCCTATCCTGCACTGGCCGGCGCACGTAGAGCACCCCGGCCCCGCACGGCCCCAGGAGCCACTTGTGCGCGTCCGCCGCCAGAAGATCGACGTGCTCAACGGTGGTGCGAAAAGCGCCAAGGGTCTGGATGGCGTCCAGGCAGAAAAGAATGCCCCGGTCATGCAGCTGCTTGCCGATGGTTTGAATATCAATCCGGCAGCCGCTGACGAAGTGACAGGAGGCCAGCGACACCAGGCGGGTGTTCTCGTCAACCTGGCCGACCACGTCCCTCGCACGGATGGCGCCCAGGCCGCGCGTGTTCATCAGGCGCACCTCGACTCCCTGCCCCGCCAACGCCATCCACGGGTAAACGTTCGACGGGTAATCATCAAAGTAGATGAGGATGTTGTCGCCTCTCCGCAGCTTCAACCCGCTCGCAATGAAACTCAACGCCAGTGATGTCGGCCCCACAAAGGCAACTTCATCGGCCTGGCAGTTCAGCAGTTGGGCGCCGAGCTTGCGCCCTTTCTCCAGGATCGCCGGATAGACAAACTTCTCCTGATCGCCCGTGGTTGCCTGAAGGGCATATTGGGCAACGGCCTCCGCGACGCGCCGCGGCAGCGGGCAATCCCCCGCGTGCGCGAGGAAGATTTTTTCGCGCACGACCGGGAACTCATGCCGCCGCAACTCTTCGTTACTGAGAATCTCGCTTAAATTCATGGGCCGCATCTTACGCAAGTTTCGCCAATCCGCAAGGCTGGCTGAACGTAAGGCAATCGCCGCAGATCCCGGCGGCCAACGGTAAGGGCGGCGCCCGCGCCAGCGCTACTTCAGGGGTTCACTGCTCAGGCGGACCTCCAAGGTGGAGGTGGCGCCGGGTGGCAGGGTGATGCTGTTGGCGGCCACATTCCCCGATTCGACGCAGACCATCTGCTCGTATTCGTCGTTGCCGAAGTCGGACATCTGCTGCGACTTGGTAATCCACGGGTTCCACACCACGGTTGATGCCGAGCCGCTCTTTTCCACGCGAATGCGCCGGCCGAACCGCGAGTCGAGGATTTCCACCGTGCCGGTCGTATTCTGATAGATGCGGTCCACCTCGGAGGAGATGCGGATGGCGTCGCCGGTCTCGGTCTTCTCCAGGAAGCTGGCGACCTTGTCGAGGTAGCTCACGCCGTTGAGCCCGCTGATGGCGATGGCCGTGGCATCGCTGACCGAGAAATACGTGTGCAGGCAATTCTCGAACACGAACTCGCGGTCCTTGGATTGGTTGGTGACGACCAGCTTCAGGGCAAGGTCCCGGTTGACGGTGACAATGTAATCGGCCGTGAATGCGGGGTAGCCGGAAGCCTCGGGGCAGGCCGGAAGGCTGAACCGGATGGTAACGCTGCCGTCGGCCGCGGGGATGAACTCCTTGAGATCCCATGTCTTGATGCGGGCGAAGCCGTGCTGGCCCAGGCCCTCGCGGGGGCCGAACCAGGGAAAAATCACGGGGATGCCTCCGCGAATCGGCTGGTCATCGGCAAAGCGGCTGCACTGGCTGAGGAAAAGCAGCGGCGGCTCGTCTTTCTTCTTAAAATGCGTGACATGCGCGCCGTGCGGATAGATTTCCGCACTGCTCCAGGGCGTGGTCACCTCGATCATCGGCAGGTCGCCGCGTCCATCTACAAAGGCCACCCGCCCGAGGGCTTTCGCGTCGTCGTTTACATCGGCTTTGCTGGCTTTCATCATGTACCTCTGAACTATCTATACCCCCGGGGCCGCCGGATGGCACGCAAATTCTGGCGGGTTTCAGACCTCGCATTTTTGGCTTTAACTCCGCCGACGGCACGCTAGCATGAGCGCATATATTTATGGCAAAACAACATAACTACAAATTCTGCTTTGGCCCCTGGAATATCAGCGAAGGACAAGACCCCTACGGTCCGCCCACCCGCCCGCCGCAAACGTTCGACTGGAAGCTCGACCAGCTCAAGCAGCTTGGCTACGACGCCATGATGTTTCATGACGACGATGCCGTGCCGGATATTGACGGCAAGTCCGACGCGCAGTTGCGCAAGGAGTCCAAGGAGCTCAAGAAGAAGCTCGCCGATGCCGGTGTGGCGGCGGAAATGGTCGCGCCGCGGCTCTGGTTCAGCCCGATGACCATAGACGGCGCCTACACCAGCAACGACCCGAAGTGCCGGCAGTATGCCATTGACCGCTCGCTGCGCTGCATTGACATCGCGAATTACCTGGGCACCGACCTGATCGTGCTCTGGCTCGCGCGCGAGGGCACCTACATGCGCGAGGCCAAGAACGGCCGGCGCAGCACCGAACTCCTGGCCCAGGCGATGGACAAGATGCTGGCCCACGACAAGAAAATCCGCCTATCCATCGAGCCCAAACCCAACGAGCCGATGGACCACGCCTACGTGCCGACGATCGGCCATGCGCTGGCGATTGCCCAACTGACTCGCGATCCGAAACGGGTCGGCTGCCTGATTGAATCGGCGCACGCCATCCTGGCCGGGCTGGATCCGGCGGACGAGATTGATTTTGCGATGACGTTCGGCAAACTGTGGTCGCTGCACCTCAACGACCAGAACGGGCTGAAGTTCGACCAGGACAAGCCCTTCGGCAGCTCGAACCTGCGCGTGGCGTTCAACCAGGTGCGCGCGCTGGAGCGCAACGGCTACGGCAAGCACGGGGAATACATCTGCTTCGACGTGCACCCCTTCCGCCCCACGAAGGTCGAGCACTGGATGGCCCACCTGGACAACAGCCGCCGCACTTTCCTGCGCCTGCTCGAGAAGGCGCGGAGCTTCGACGACAAGATGGCGCAGCAGCTCAGCGCCGACCGCAATTATGCCGCGCTGGACCAGATGGTGATCGAACACCTGCTGGGCAAGTAAGCCCAAGTGCCGCAAGACCAAAATCCAGGATCGAATCCAGCCCCCCGCCGCAGTCCGAGGGGGCTGCCTCTTTTTACAACAAGAACCTGCCGGCGTGGTGCCGGCGGCAACGATGCCTATGACCTGGCATGAGTTGTTGTTCGACTTCGTCACCCTCTGGGTGACGATTGATCCCCTCGGGACCGTGCCCCTGTACCTGGCTGTCACCAAGCACCTTTCCCCAGCGGAACGCCGGAGGGCGGCGATCCGCGCCTCGCTCGTAGCCGCCGGAATCCTTGCCGGGTTTTTGTACCTGGGCCAATACTTGCTGGAGGAGATGCGAATCCAGCTGCCCTCGTTTCAGATCTCGGGCGGGATTGTGCTGTTTCTTTTTGCCCTGACCATGATCTTCGCCCGCGAGCAGGCAAACGAGCCCGCAGCCGAGGAAGGCCGTGACATCGCGATCTTCCCGCTTGCAATGCCATCCATCGCCGGCCCGGGGGCAATGCTGGCGGTGGTGGTGTTGACGGAGAACAATACGCACAACCTGCTTCAGCAAACCGCCACGTGTGGCGTGATGCTGACCGTCCTCGTCCTCAACCTGTTCCTGATGCTGGCGGGAGAGCGAATTGTCCGATTGATCGGCAGGTCGGGACTGAATATCCTGAGCCGTGTGATGGGAATGATCCTCGCCGCGGTGGCGGTGCAGATGGTTTACAGCGCCGTCAAAGGCCAAGTTGGCCCAGGGTAAACACCCGCGTCGGCGCCGTCTTACACCTGGCCCGTCAGCCGCACCCCCAGCTTGAGCAACTGCTGAACACCGGCGTGGCTCGGCGCCTCGGCATAAATACGCAGGATCGGCTCGGTGCCGGAGCCGCGCAGCATCAGCCAGGATCCATCCTGCCCGATGAACTTGACACCGTCGTAGGTCTTCATGTCGGCCAGGGGCGACCGGAGCAGTTTCGCCGGCGGGTGCTTCGCCAGAAACTCCATCAACGCGGGCCGCTTCTCGAGCGGGAAACGTGTGTCAATGCGGCCGTAGCAATGGGGTCCGAATTCCCGGGAGAGATCGGCCAGCAGCCGGTTGATGGAGATCCGGTCGGTGGCGAGCATCTCGAGCAGCATCAAACCCGCGGCGATGCCGTCGCGCTCGGGGATGTGGCCCGCGAAACCGATGCCGCCGCTCTCTTCGGCTCCGAGCAGAACCCCGCCCTTGACCATTTCCGCGGCGATGTA
>JAPLUA010000135.1 GCA_026397855.1 Verrucomicrobiota bacterium
GATGGCCCTCGGCAGTGCCTTGCTGGCGAGAGGGCAGGTGAATGAAGCCATGGCCCATCTCCAGAAGGCTGCCGAACTGCAGCCCGGGGTCGCCGCCAGACACTACAGCCTCGCCAACGGCCTGTTGCAGCAAGGCCGGCCCGGTGAAGCCATCGCGTGTTTTCAAAAGGCCCTGGCCCTCCAGCCGGGCTTTGCCGCCGCCCACAATGGACTGGGCAACGCCCTCGCGCAAAAGGGGCGATTGGAAGAGGCTGCCGCCCACTTTGACACGGCGCTGCGCCTCGATCCACGGCTCGCCGAGGCCCACCTCAACCTCGCCAACCTGCTTGTCCAACAGAAACAGGCGGACCAGGCCATTGCACACTTCCAGGCAGCCCTGGCAATCCAGCCCAACCTCGCCGGCGCCCACAACAACCTCGCCAACGTCCTGCTCGGCAAGGGCAAGACGGATGAGGCCATTGTTCATTTCGAGCAAGCGCTGAAGCTCCAGCCCGGCTTTGCCGAGGCCCACAACAACCTTGCCAACGCGCTCCTGCAACAGGGCCGCGTGGCGGAGGGCCGCGTGGCGGAAGCGGTGACGCATTACCAGGCCGCGGTCGCTGCCGTTCCCAATCATCCCTATCTCCTCAACAACCTGGCCTGGGTGCTGGCGGCCTGTCCGGACGCCTCGATCCGCAATGGTGCCAGGGCCGTCGAAGTGGCGCAGCAGGCGGAGCGGATTTCAGGGGGGAAAGACCCGGCCTTGATCGGGACGCTGGCGGCGGCTTATGCGGAGGCGGGGCGATTCCCGGAAGCCGTCGCGAGCGCCCGGCGCGCCCTGGACCTGGCTGCCGCGCAGTCCAACACCGCGCAGGTGGAGGCCTTGCGCGGCCGCCTCAAGCTCTACGAGGCCAGCGAGCCCTTCCGTGACACCGAATTGACTCCCCGCTCCGCCCCGCCCGCGCGCGAGACTTCGACCCCGCAGTAGCGTAAGCCTCCGGCTTGCGATCGTCCCGGCAAGCTTGCAGCTTGCCGCAACGCAGATCACTCCAGGGCCAACCTGGAAGGTTGGCGGGACGGGAGCAAGCCGGAGGCTTGCTCTACTATGAGCGGTGGATTGAGCGACATTACGTGCTGGGGGGAAGAATTAATTCTGGCGCTGCGGCCGGATTTCGCGCTAGGGTCGAGCCATGATCGGCATCAAGCTCATGGATCAGCCTCCCAGCGAACGGCCGCGCGAACGGCTCAGGGAGAACGGCCCGGACCAGCTCAGCCCCGGGGAACTGGTGGCCATCCTCCTTCGGACCGGGGTGAAGGGAATCAACGTGGTGGAGATAGGGAAGCGGCTGGTTCAACGTTATGGATCCTTGAATGCCCTGGCCCAGGCTTCGTGGCAGGACCTGGTCAAAGAGCCGGGGCTTGGGCCGGATAAGGCCGTGACGCTGGTGGCGGCGTTTTCCCTGGCTCGACGGCTCGTCCGGGAGGTGCGCGGGGAATCTCCCGTGCTGGATACCCCGGACGCCGTGGCCAACCTCATGCGCGAGGAAACCCGCCTGCGCAACGCGGAGGTTTTCCAGGTGCTCCTGCTCAACACGCGCCGGCGGCTGGTCGGCGAGCCCATCAAGATTTCGGATGGGACCCTGGACACGATCCTGGTGCATCCGCGGGAGGTGTTCCGGCCCGCCATCGCGGCCAGCGCCGCCGCCCTCGTGCTGGTGCATAACCACCCGAGCGGCGACCCCACGCCCTCCGAGGCCGACATCAAGGTAACTCGCGACCTCATCCGCGCCGGCCAACTGCTCAAGATCGAGGTGCTCGACCATGTCATCCTGGGCCGCGCGACGCAGGAGCGGCCCAAGGATTACGTGTCGTTGCGCGAGCTGGGCTACTGGGCCGGGTTTTAGTCCGGCGAGGAAATGCTGCTGCCCCTGGTCAACTCTCCCCGAGCCGGCGTCTGCGCCTACTGAGGGCCTTCCGTCGAACCCTGAGCCGGTCGGCCTCGATCTGCAAGGCAATCCAGTCCTGAAGTTCAAGTCCTGAGGTTCCAGCCTGGCAGGGAGGTCGGCTGTGGCAATGTGGGATTATGAGACTGGCTGACCTTCCGGACGTTCGGGCGCTGTCCGGCCTCGAGCGGTTCGCGGAGATGGCAGTTGCGGCCAAAGGCGAACCGGGCCTATCTTCTTTTCATGAAGACAATGACCGTTAGTGAAGCGCAGGCGGGATTCGCCCGCTTGCTCAGTTGGGTGGCGAGCGGCGAAGAGGTGGAAATCCTCGATCACCAACAAGCGGTAGCCAAGGTCGTGCCTTGGCGCAGACACACCGAAGCCAGCCTGGCCGGCAGCGTCGTGGCGGAAGGCGACCTGGTTTCCCCCACTGCTGTGCCGTGGGAAGCGGCGTCATGATCCTGCTGGATACACATGCTTGGATTTGGTGGGTCAGCCAGTCACCAAAGCTTGCCGCCGCCGCCAGGGAGGCAATTGAGAACGAGACGAAAGCGGGCGTGGCGGCTATCAGTTGCTGGGAGGTCGCCATGCTCACGGACAAAGGGCGGCTGAAGCTGGACCGGGATGTGGGCTTGTGGGTGGAGCAGGCATTGGCATTGCCGAAGGTGGAGATGTTGGCGTTGACGGTGCAAATCGCGGTGACCTCCGTTCGCCTGCCTACCGTTTTCCACAGTGACCCCGCCGATCGGATGATCGTGGCCACCGCTCGTCAATACAACGTGCCGGTGGTAACCAAAGACGAGCGCATCCAGCAGTCCGGTCTGGTCAGAACTATTTGGTGAGGCCACCCCCTGATGCGCCGCCACCCGCGAGAGGCTATAAGAACTGCAGCTTGGTCGTCGCCGCCTCTGAATCCCAGCCTCGGGAGGGCTGGCTGTTGATCGAGGAGACGTCCTTGATCGAGATCTGCCGCCCGCGGGTTTTGGGGCCCTTCACTTCCACATCGGCAGGATTGCAGGTCTGCTGGTTGATCTTCTGGTACGGCGCGGGCTTGTAGCGGATATACAACTGGGCAGGGGTGTCGGGCTCGAAGAACAGAACCTTCGATTTGGGAGGGATGCAGTGATAGACCTTCTTCAGGATCGTGCCGCCAAAGGTGAAGCGCTTCAGGCAGGTCGCCTCGCGGTTGGTGTAGGCGACGGTAAAGACCCGGTCCCGCTCCGGCAGCCCGCAATACTCGAGGTCCGGGCCCACGAAGAACTTCTCCGGCAGCTCGGTCACCTGGTAATGGCCGTCCTTGAACACGAGGATGAGCTTGTCGAACTTCGTGCACTCGAGGTTGAACTCCCCGCCGGACACTTTGTAGCCGACGTAGCCGGACTCACGGTCGTAGGAGACCTTGAAGGCTTTGAAGGCGACCTCCTTGGCATCCACCTCGTCGTAGCGGCTGGATTTCGTGAGGCGCGGGTAGATGGGGCCATACTTGGCAAGCAAGGCCTCAAGATGGCCTATGACGTAGGCGGTCAGGTTCTTCAGGTTCTTGCGCGTCTCGGCGAGGTCGGCTTTCACCTTCTCCATCTCCTCACGGTGCTTGTTGATGTCGAAGAGCGAAATGCGGCGGATGCGGACGGTGAGCAGGCGCTCGACATCGGCGTCCACGATGTCGCGGATCAACTGCTTGCGGAACGGCTTGAAGCCTTCGTGAACGGCGGCCAGGACGGTCTCACTGGTCTTGCACTGCTCGATGCGCTTGTAGATGCGCTCCTCGATGAAGATGCGCTCCAGGGTGCGGTAATGGAGCTCGTCCTGGAGCTGGGACTCGCTCAGTTCGAGTTCGCGCTTGAGCGTGGCGACGAGCTGGGTGGTGTTTTCGCGCAGCACCTCGGAGACAGTCAGCTCCACCGGCCGGTTGTTCCGGATGACGACGATGCGGCTGTTGATGGTGACTTCGCAATCGGTGAACGCATAGAGCGCATCCACCAACTGCTCCGCGCTCACGCCGTTGGGGGCCTTGACCTCAATCTCGACGTCCTCGGAGGTGAAGTCGTTGATGCTCTTGATCTTGATCTTGCCCTTGTGCGAGGCGTCCTCGATGGAGTCAATGAGAGATTCGGTAGTGGTTGTGGGCGGGATTTCCTTGATGAGGACCGAGAACTCGTCCTTGACCTTGATCCTGGCGCGGACCTTGACCTCGCCGGTGCCGTCCTTGTAGCCGCGGGCGTCCATGAGGCCGCCGGTCTGGAAATCGGGCAGGCACTTGAAGGGCTGCTGCTTGAGGATGGCGATCTGGGCCTGGAGCAGCTCCGGGAAGTTGTGCGGCAGGATGCGCGAGGCCATGCCGACGGCGATGCCTTCGGTGCCGAGCATGAGCAGCAGCGGCAGCTTGCTGGGCAGGGTGACGGGCTCCTTGTTGCGGCCGTCGTAGCTCGGGACGAAGTCGGTAATCTCGTCATTGAACACCTCGTTGCGCGCCAGCTCGGTGAGGCGGCACTCGATATAGCGCGGCGCGGCGGCAAGATCGCCGGTGTAGAGGTTGCCGTAATTACCCTGGCCCTCGATCAGGTAACGCTTGTTGGCGAGCACGACCAAGGCGTCGCCGATCGAGGCATCGCCGTGCGGGTGGTATTGCATCGTATGGCCCACCACGTTGGCCACCTTGATGAAGCGTCCGTCGTCCTTCTCGTGCAGCGCCCACAGGATGCGGCGCTGGACCGGTTTCAGGCCGTCCGCGAGGTTCGGAATGGCGCGGTCGCGAATGACGTAGGAAGCGTAGTCGAGAAAACCGCGGTCCACGCGGCGGTGCAGCGGCAGCTCGATGTTGCCGGGCACGAATGGGCGCGCCGGCGCGGGCACGGCAACATTCTCGGCGAGGACGTGGGTCTGGCCGTTGCCGCTTTTGGCGGCGGCCTTGGGGGATTCGCCGCTGCCGCCCCCGGAATCGGGCGCGGTGCTCACTGCTCCCGGCGTGTTGTCGGGGGGTTGTTCAATCGGCAGCTCCGGCTGGGCGGAATTGGGCTTGCGTTTGGAGGGCATAGAAACTCGTTCAGGCATCTTGAGCGCGGCCGCCCGGCGCCGTCGGGCCGTCTGCGGGACATCGGGGCACAAGGGCTCGCCCCGCACCCCGGCGGGGGGTGCGGGCGCAAATCGCCTCGCCTTCGGCCGATTCCGGCCCGGTTGGAAAACTCATGACGCCGCAAGGATTACCAGAACGCCGGGCCGGGTTCAATGCAGCAGTAACCCTTGCGATCCCGCGAGACGCATCCCCGCACTACCGCCGCTTCGTAGTAGAGCAAGCCTCCGGCTTGCTTTGTCCCGCCAACCTTCCAGGTTGGCCCGGAGGTTGGCTATCCTCATTCTGTTCAGCAAGCCGGAGGCTTACGCTACTACTTGGGGGGTATTTGCAGGATGCGCCCGACCCCGCAAAGGTTTCTCCCAGCACAGGAATCCGCGCCAGGGCAGGCTTACCTGAGAATCACCGGCAGGTATTTCCCCAGCAGGAAGAACTTGCGGTCCGGATACCAGAGGACCGGCCTGCCCCCGATTTCTGTCAGGCTGGCATACATCGCCAGGTCCAGTCGGCCGCGCTTGCCCGGCGGCCCCAGTGGGATGCCATCGTTGTCCATGAAGAACCTGGGCTCGTCGAACCAGACGGGCTGCTCCGCTCCCGGCTGGAATCGTCCGGCGACCAGGTAAATGGGGCGCCGATGGTAGTTGGAGTCGGTGGGGCCGAAGCCCTGGTAGTGGCCATCGTGGTTGTGGATGAACAGGGCGTAGCGCCCGCTGCCGGCGGCATCGCCGCCGAGGTCATAAATGGGACAGGGCGACAACGGATGCTTGAGGGGTTCGCCGCCGTCCTTGCCCAGAAGCACCTTCGGGGGTGTCCAGGTGTTCCCGTCGTCGCGGCTCTGGGTCCAGGCCGGGCTGCCGGACATGGTGCGCATGACGCAGAAGAGCCGGCCGTCCGGCAGCTTCACGATGGAAGGCTCCTGGCAAACGCTGACCTGCGGGTAATCCCGGTGCGGCATGGTCAGCGCATCCTTGTCGTAAGCGAGCCACGAGATCTTCAACCCGGCCGGCTCCGGGTTGAGGTCAAGGTTCTCGAAGCGCAGGAATTCCACGGCAGAGTCGCTGGAGGTCCAGGTCTTGCCCGGGTTCTTCTTCACGGCGGGACTGGTGGTGCGGGTCATGCCCACGAGGTAGCGGCCGTCCCGGGCCAGGCGCGCCGGCTTTTGCCAGATGATGCAGTTGGGGGGATACGACGGATCCGGGTTGTCCCGCGAGGTGCGCGGCATCTCGATGGTCTGCGGGCTGGACCAGGTCTTCCCGGAGTTGTCGCTGTAGATGCCGGTGAAGCGTGTCGAGACGTTCCGGCCCACGTCCCATTTCGGGCCGCTCTGGCAGTAAATCACATAAATGCGGCCCGACTTGCTCACCAGCGGCACGGCCCAACTGGCCGAGAAACCCTCGCCGGGTCGAGCCGGGCCGGCGATGATCTTTGGCGCAGACCACGTTTTGCCCTGGTCCCGGCTGCGAGCGAAGACAATGTGCTGGTCGCCCTGACCCTCGAAGCTGCTCTGCGACCAGATGGTCATCAACGACTTGTCCGGCCCCTGGAACACCATGAAGTGCTCGTTCCCGGTGTCGCCGACCTGCCCATCCTCGACACGTGGCACGTAAGCGACGAAATCCGGGCCGGTCGAACGCAGGGTCGCCGGCGCCAGCGCGCGCAACTTGTCCGCCGGGGCAACGGTCAGGTCGGGCAAAGGTTCCGCCCTGGCTGCTCCCGCCTTGCCCGTGGGCGACTTTGGCGCCTGAGCGTCCTCCCGGGAGGGCCGCGGCGTCGGGTAGTAGTCAAACACATCGCCGTGGCCTTCCATACGGGGATCGCCCTGCTGGCGGAGGCGGGCAAACAGCTTCTCGCGCATGGCTTTAAGCCGACGTGCATGCGCCGGGTCATCGGCCAGATTGTGGACGCAGTCCGCATCGGTCTTGAGGTTGTAAAGCTCGTCGGCGGGGCGCTTGCCGAAGCAGAGTTGCCATGGGCGGTTCGTCTCCCCTGACGCTTCCACGGCTGTCTTGGTCGGGCCGGCGTCGGTGTCTTTCAAGCCCAGCTCAGGATTGCCGCACGGCCAGCGGCTCGGGTCAAAGTTGTGCAGCAGCACAAAATCCCCCTCGCGCAAGGCGCGCACCGGGTAGCCCAGACCCGATTCCGTGCCTGGCCGGCAGCGTGTGTCATTGCGCTCCCGGCCCGTCAGCAGCGTCGAGCGATCCGCCGCCCGCTTCTGGTTGGAGAAGATGTCGGCAAGGCTGGTTCCCGTGATGGATTGCATGCCGACTTTTGCGCCGTCCACGCCCGCGACGTCGAGGAAGGTCGGGGCGAAGTCAATGAAGCTGACCAGCGCGTCGGTCTTGCGCCCGGGGGCGGCGATGCCCCTGGGCCACATCATCGCCAGCGGCAGGTGGCAGGCGGACTCAAAGGGGTGGCCTTTCATGCGCGGGAACGGCGGGCCATTGTCGGAGGTGGCCACGACGAGCGTGTTGTCCAGCAAGCCCTTCTCAGCGAGCAGGTCGAGCATCTTGCCAAGCTGTCGGTCGAAGTGCGCGATCTCGAACGCGTAGTCGAGCATATCGTTGCGGACGGCCTCGGTGTCGGGCCAATAAGGCGGCACCGGCTCCGCGTCTTCGAGCTTGTAACCGCCCCTGGCCACGCCCGAACCGTATTCGTAAGGGCGATGCGGCTCATGGCCTCCGTACCAGAAGCAGAACGGCCTGTCTTTGGGGCAATCGGCCAGGAAATCCTGGAAGTTGGCGAAGTAGTCCCAGTTGCTGATGCCCGTGGCGGGCTTTTCGAGCCGCCGTTGCTGGTAGGCTTTGCCGGTGATGTTCCTGCGCTCGGGCGGCAGCGTGCCCGGCCCCCAGCCTTTGCCGGTAAACCCGACGCAGTAACCACCGTCGGCCAGCGCCTCCATCCAGCTCTTGAACCTGGCGGGGTAATACGGCCAGTGATTCCCCGCCGCTTCGAGCTGCCAGGGGTTGCGCCCCGTCAGGATGCAGGCGCGGGAGGGCGAGCACTTGGCGTTGGGGGTGTAGGCATTGAGGAAGAGCACCCCCTGGCCGGCCAAACGATCGAAACTGGGCGTCTTGACCCAGCGGGTGCCATAAGCGCCGGCATGACCCATGTCATCGGCGATGGCGAAGAGGATATTGGGCCGCGAGATCCCCACGCCGGACCCACTGCGGACATCCGTGCGGGCCGCTGGGCGGCTTTCAGCGGCGGCCGCTATAGAGAGAACCGCCGCCCATGTTACAAACGTCCCCAGGACAGAAGAAGTGGCTTGGCCCATCATGGGATTCAGCATACCAACCGAGGAATGGGGGAGTGAAGCAGCAAATAGGGCTAACCGAGGCCAGCCTCTTGAACCTTCGGGCCTTTCCTGAGCATCGGTGGCCGCCCTCTCTGCCATGCTCTTTTTCCTGCGCGGCCTCGCCTTCGCGGGAGTTGGCGACCCGGCAAACCCTACCCACGATGCGTAAGCGTTCAGAACGCTGAGATAGGTATGCCGTCCCCCTCTACCCTCTGGCTTACCTCTGTCTTACTGCTGTCTTACCACTGGGGGGTCTTGACCGCCCCGGAATGGCGAGTTTTTGCACATTTTCGTGCCCTACCACCCTGATTCCATCACTATTCCTAATTTCACTCCATGTCCCTGCCCTAATCCAAAGCAAGTCGATCGTCTTATCTGCGATTGCAATACTGCGGCCCCGGTTTGCAGGGTGGGGTCGGCCGAAATCCGGGACCGCAGACCGACCCGGGCGTCGAGGCCGGCCCGGCGGGCGCGGGGCAGGTCAGGCAGTCGGCGCCCTCGCCGGAGACGTGTCGCTACAGGCGGGCGCATTCGCTAGGCGCTAATCAGTGCTGCGAGGGAATAGTCCGCCAACTGACGTTGGCGGCTACGTTTTCTTGAATCCACCCTGATGGGCGTTCCTCAGCCCGAAGCCGGCAGAATGCCGGCGCTCCGGCCCGGGGGCGCCCCGATCCACCCCGCCAGGGACTCGCGAATACGGGCCAGTGCAGCGGCAAATTTCGCCGTTGACTTAAAACCGCGCCCCCGCCTAATCTTGCCATCAACGTGCCCGAATTTTATCAAAAGGAATCCCATGGTTGATCTAAAGAAGCTTTATGAATCGGTGGTGAGCGGCGACGCGAAAACCACCCAGGCAATCACCCAGCAAGCCCTTGCCGAAGGCGTTGACCCCCTGGTGCTGGTCAACGAACACATGGTTCCGGCCATGGACGAGGTGGGCCGCCGCTTCGAGGCGAACGAGTATTTCGTGCCCGAGCTGCTGATCTCCGCCCGGGCGATGAAAGCCTCCCTGGAACTGATCCGCCCGCTGCTTGTCGCCCGCGGCGACAAGCCGGTCGGCCGCGTGGCCATCGGCACCGTCAAAGGCGACCTGCACGACATCGGCAAGAACCTTGTCGCTTCCCTGCTCGAAGGCGGCGGCTTCGAAGTGATTGACCTCGGCGTGAATGTGTCCCCCGAGAAGTTCATCGAAACGGTCAACTCCAGGCAGGCCAACATCGTGGCGATGTCCGCCCTGCTCACCACGACCATGCCCGCGATGAAGACAACCATTGACGCGCTGAAGCAGGCCGGGGTGCGCGACAAGGTCAAGGTTCTCATCGGCGGCGCCCCCATCACCCAGAAATACGCCGACGAAATCGGCGCCGATGGCTACAGCGAAAACGCTGTCGGAGCGGTGGCGCTGGCCAAGAAGGCCGTGGCGTCGGCCTAGACGGCACCAGGCTCCCTCTTACCCGCGATGCACCCAACCCTCCAGGAATTGCTCGCGCACGGGCCGGTAGTTACGGACGGCGCGTGGGGCACTGAATTGCAGTCGCGCGGCCTCGGGCTGGGCGATTTTCCCGACCTTTGGAACCTCACCCACCCCGACCGCGTGGGAGCGGTTGCCCGCGCTTATGTCTCAGCCGGCAGCCAGGTGATCCTGACCAACACCTTCGGTGCAAACCGCGTCCGCCTCAGCGAGCAATCCGCCGCGAACCAGGTGGCCGAGATTAACACCCGGGGAGTGGAGATTTCTCTCGCGGCAGCCGGTGGGCGGGCGCGCGTTTTTGCCTCCATCGGCCCGACCGGCAAGCTGCTCTTGAACGGGGACATCACCGAGGACGAGCTGCGGGCGGCTTTCGCAGAGCAGGCGCGCGCGCTGGCCGCGGCCCACGCCGACGCCCTGGTGGTCGAGACCATGTCGGACCTCGAAGAAGCGAAGCTGGCGGTGAGCGCGGCGCGCGAAACCGGTTTGCCGGTGATTGCCTGCATGGTCTTCGACAGCGGGAAGGACAAGGATCGCACGATGATGGGCAACACCCCGGAGCAGACCGCCCAGGCGCTCACCGAGGCCGGCGCCGATGTGATTGGCGCCAACTGCGGCCAGGGCATTGCGGGCTTCGTCTCCATCTGCGGGCGGCTGCGCGCCGCCACCGACCGGCCCATTTGGATCAAAGCCAACGCCGGCCTGCCAACCATGGAGGATGGCCGCGCCCACTACAACGCCACCCCGGGCGAATTCGCCAGCCACATTCCGGCGCTCCTCAAGGCCGGCGCGAGCTTCCTGGGCGGCTGCTGCGGCACCCGGCCCGACTTCATTGCCGGCGTCAGCTACCGCATAGCCAAGGGCTAACCCTGCCCACGCATCACGTTTCACGTTTCACGGATCACGCCCCCCCATGACCAGCCGAGAACGAGTCCTGGCTCACCTGGCCGGCCAGCCGGTGGACCGCCTGCCGCTCATGCCCATCACCATGATGTTCGCCTGCGGGCAGATCGGAGCGCTCTACCGCGATTACTGCACCGATTACCGCGTCATGGTCGAGGCCCAGATCCGCACCGCCGAGGCCTTCGGCTTCGACTACGTCAACACCATGTCCGACCCCGCCCGGGAGGCGGCCGATTGCGGAGCGAGGGTGGAGTACTTTGACCATCAGCCCGTCGCCATCGTCGAGGACGAGGCCCTGCTGGCGGACAAGGCCCGGCTCGCCTCGCTGAAAATCCCCGACCCGCTCGGCGGCGGCCGGATGCACAACAGCATCAAGGGGCTGGATCTCTACCGGGAGCGCATCGCCAAGGACAAGATCATCGAGGGCTGGATCGAGGGGCCCATCGCCGAGGCCGCCGACCTGCGCGGCATCAACACGCTGATGACCGACTTCTTCGACGACCCGGCCTTCGTGCGCGACCTGTTCGCCTTTGTCATCGAGATGGAGCTGCGCTTTGCCCGCGAGCAGATCAGGGCCGGCGCGGACATCATTGGCGTTGGCGATGCCGCCGCCTCGCTCGTCGGCCCGCAGATCTACGAGGAGTTTGTCTGGCCCTATGAGAAGAAGCTCGTGGACGGCATCCACGCGCTCGGCGGGAAAGTCCGCCTGCACATCTGCGGCAACACCCGCCGCATCCTTGATGGGATGGGCAAGTTGGGGTGCGGGATTGTGGACCTCGATTCCATGGCGCCGATCTCCGAGGCGCGGGAGAAGATGGGGCCGGGGGCGGTGCTGCTCGGCAACCTGAACCCGGTGGCGGTGCTACGCAACGGCGATCCCGCAGGCGTGACCGCGGCCATCGCGGAATGCCACCGCCAGGCTGGCACGAGATTCGTGGTCGGGGC
>JAPLUA010000485.1 GCA_026397855.1 Verrucomicrobiota bacterium
GCCGATGCCGCTTCCGGAGGCAGCGCCGCGAGTGTTCGACAGGCTGCCTCGCGAAGGCCGGCAATTGACTTGGCCACCGACTCGGTGACGAGCTTGTCGTAAAGGCCGTCGGGTAATTGCATTGGTGGCGGCAGTATTACTCAGCGTAGTTTGGTTGGGCCAGGATTTTCTAGGCCTGCTTGGGTCCGTATCATATCGCTTGCGTGGACAACCATTGATGTCTGTTCGCATTTGATTACGGGAAAGGAGGCGAAGGCGCCATGGGGGGGGGCAGGGCACTTTGCGTCCGCCAGGGTCACCGTGCCGGCACGGCAATCAAGGATAGGAGAGACGATAGAAGGCTTGAGGTGGCTGGCTGGGGAGGTCGGCAAAAGCATCCCAGAGGTAAATCGAGCCGTCGGCCCAGGCTTGGACGGGCCAGGTTTGCAAGGTGCCAGTGAAGGCCGCGTTCGTGGCGCGCTGGGCGGTGTAGTAATACCACGGCACGCCGGTGAAGGTGACGGACGCGCCCCCCGGCCAGCTCAAGTCAAGCGCGCTCACGAGGCTCTCCGGGCGGGCGATGATGGAGACCGTTGCCGTGCCGGTGGCGGTGACGCCGCGGGTGTCGGCGATGGTGTAGCTGAAGCCGTCGGTCAGTGAGTTTGTGGGCAGAAGAACCTGCCCGGCGCGGGTTGTGAGCGGGAGGCCGTTGGAAGTCGTGGCGCTGGCGCCGACGAAGAAGATCGGTTCGCCGTCGGGGTCGTAATCGCTCCAGGTCAGGTCGCCGATGTTGATGGCCAGCGGTTGGCCGGCAAGCTGGAAGAAGGCGCCGCCGAATGCCATGGGCGGCGCGTGTGGGGGCGGCGGCGTGGCGACCTGGACGACAATGTTGTCCACGAAGAAGAGGTAGCTCGGGGCGGGGCTTTGCGAGGGGACTTCAATTTTGACTTTTGTGAACGGCGTCGCCGAGCCGAATGACAGCACGCCTTGCGGGTAAGCGCCGGAAATCCACGCGCCACGCGCCGAGCCGGTCGCGACGGGATTGGTCATTGCGGAATCGGTGCAGGCCGTAACGCGGACGAGGCCGGCGGTGTTGTACTCGCTCGAGATTTCGCCGGTGAAGAACGCCATTGTGAAGTTGGTGACGGGCTCGCTGAACTCCACGGCCATCATGCTGCCCCACGTGCTCGGGTAGAGGAAGTTGCCCGAGAACACAGTCGGAACCCAGTAATAGAAGTTATTCTGGACCGACCAGCCGCCGGCGAGCGTGGTGAACGTCGCGGTGACGCCGTTCTTGGTTTGCGTCGCGGGCATCCCCTGGCCCGGGCCTGCCGCAGGCGCGCCGGTGTCGAAATCAAACGTTGCGCTGGCGCCGGCGGGCGCGAAGTTCGCCATGAGGGTGCGGTCGGCGGTGAGGTTGAAGCTGTAGTTGGCGGACGTGCTGACGGGCGTGCCAAACTCGGTCCAGTTCACAAACGTGAAGCCGGTGTTCGGCGTCGCCGTGACCATGACGGCGGAGTTGCTGTTGAACGTGCCGTCGCCGGAGGCAGTTCCGCCGTAACTGGGCGAGACGCTGGTGGCGACGCTGAATGCGGGCACGAAATTCGCGACGAGCGTGCGATTGCTGCGCACCGTGAAGGTGTAGTTCGGCGAGGCGCTCACCCGGACGCCGTTCTGGGTCCATTTCTGGAAACCCCAGCCGGGATTGGCTGAGGCCGCCAGCGCGCAAATCGAGTTGCTTGGAAAAGTTCCCGCGCCGCCTGCGGTCCCTGCGGCGGGGGGTGAGGCGCTCGCGGCGATGGTGAAAGTGGTCGCGGGCGGGGCTGGCGGATTGGTGTCAATCAGCGTGAGGGCCGTTAGCGCGTAATCGCCCCACATGTGGATCTGGTAGGTGTCGCAGCCGCTCAAGGCCGTGATGTTGGTGAAACTCATCCCCGCATAGCCGGTGCAGTCATAGGTGAGCGGGTTGTTGAAGGCGTCGTTGCCGTTGAGCTGCGGCATGATCTCGAACGCGCCCCCAGCGCCGGCGGTGTTGAGTAGGATTTTCCCGGTGAACGCCTGCAGATCAAACACTTTGCCGTCCGCCCGCTTGAGCGTGATGTTCGCCCCGTTGCCCAGCAACGGCCCGGCGGTGATGGCCTGGGCCTGGACGCCGGTGGGCCAGAAGATACTGAAAAAGCGCCCCGCCGGCCCTCCGCCACCGGACGACCAGTAGCCGTCTGCCGAGTAGGTGAAGCGGTAATCGCCGCTCTGAATGGTGATGGCATTGATGTTCGAGACGACCAGTGTCGCGGTTTGGGACGCGCTGAAGAAGTAGTTGGTCGCGGCGAAGGCTGGTGAGGCGGCGCCAAGGGCGACTGCGGCGCTGATGGCGAGGAGGGAGCGGTGCAGGCTCGTGGCTGCGCGGGAGCGCCGTGCCAGGTTCATAACGCAAAGGCTCATAGGCTTGGATTGATATTTCATGGTTGAAACCAGGTTGAGGAAGCTTCGCACAGGGTAAACCTTATGCAACTGGCAGGAGGTGATCGCTCAAAATGAACCTACGGTGTGTGTCCGGTGATTATACGGCGAGTATAGGGAGTGACTCGCCAGAGGCGGTGTTCCCGATCCTTGGAAATGCCGGTCGTGGAATCAGCGCCTCCCGGCTCGATCGGTCCGGTTTCAATCCGCCTTCCTGGGCCCCAGCGATGCCGGTCATGAATGGGCCAATGGGTGCTGCTCAGGCCGGCTGCTGCTGTGTCAGGCAGTGCAGGGTGCCAAAGCCCAGCACCAGGTCCACGGCATGGATTCCAATCACCGGACGATCCTTGAACAGTTCTCCCAGCACCCCCAGGGCGATGCGGTCGTTGGGGTCGTTGAAGGTGGGGACGATCACCGCGGCGTTGGAGATGTAGAAGTTGGCGTAGCTGGCGGGCAGGCGATAGCCGTCGAAATGCAGCGGCGCGGGCATCGGTAGCGGCACCACTTCAGGCCGGGAGCCGTCTTCCAGGCGCAGGTCCTGGATGCGCTCCCAGTTCTCGGCCAGGGGATGGTAGTTGCGGTCTTTCCGGTTGGTCTCCTTGATGAGCACGAGGGTTTTTGGGTTCACGAACCGGCAGATGTCGTCAATGTGGCCGTGGGTGTCGTCGCCGACGGGTCCGGCTACCAGCCAGAGGACATTGCGCACTCCCAGGTACTTCTTGAGCGTCTCGTCCATTTCCTTCCGGCCCAGCCCGGGGTTGCGCACCTGGACCTTGGGATCAAGGTAGCATTCCTCCGTGGTCAAGAGCGTGCCCCGGCCGTTCACGTCAATGCCGCCGCCTTCGATCACGAAGTCTTTGCCGGCAAACTCGGCGTTGAAGAGCCGCTTGCCCAGAACCTTGGCCGCGGTTTCGGGCACGCGCCGGTCCTTCTGCCAATCGTCGTATTTGGCCCAGGCATTGAAGTGGAAATGCACGATGGCGGTTTCCCCCTTCTTCATCCTGCCTTCTGCCTTCTGCCTTTTCACAAAGATCGGCCCGCTGTCGCGGGTCCAGCCGCGGTTGGTGGGGTGCATGATGAACTGGACGCGGTGGATGTCGGCACCGGCGCGGGTCAGGTAGCGGCGGGCAAGCTTCTCCTCGGTCTTGTTATTGACGAGGATGCGGACGATTTCGCCGGGAGAAACCCGGCGCACGATTTCGCCATAGACCCAGCGGATGGTGTCGAGCTTGTCGGGCCAGTCGGTGGGATTATGCGGCCAGCCCAGCCAGGTGGCCTCGTGCGGTTCCCATTCGGCAGGCATCGAGAATCCGAGTGCGGCGGGTGTCGCGGTTGCATCGCTTGCGATAGGTTGTTTGGGCATAATGTGGCTGGAAAGGTAAGGCTTTGTGTGTGGCAATTCAACATGCTTTGGCGGGCGGATTTGGGCCTGGCCCTTCTCCGCTTGCCATTCAGTCGGATCCGACTTAGCTTCAAAGTATTATGAATCTTTCCAGCAAGATCGAAAAAGCCCTGAACGACCAGGTGAACCTCGAATTCAGCTCGGCCTATGCCTACCTGGGCATGGCAGCGTACTTCGATCAAACCCCTTTCACCGGCTTTGCCAAGTGGATGCAGCTGCAGAGCAAGGAAGAAATCGGCCATGCCAACCGGTTCTTCAAATACATCGTCGAGCGGGGCGGCAAGGTTGCCCTCCAGGCCATCCCCCAGCCCAAGTGCGAATACAAGTCGGCCCTCGCCGCGTTCAAGGTCAGCCTGGGCCATGAACAGAAAGTCTCGGCCGCCATTTGCGCCATCTACGAGCTGGCCATCTCCGAAAAGGACTACGCCACACTCTCGTTCCTCAAGTGGTTCCTCGATGAGCAGGTCGAGGAGGAAAAGAGCGTCGGCGAAATCATCGCTAAGCTCGAGCTGGTCGGTGAGAATCTTAACGGCCTCTTCCAGATTGACCATCAGGCCGGCAGCCGGGCTGCAGAGGAAGGCAAACACTAGCTCCGCTCCCCGGCCGCGGCTTTGCCGCCTTAGGCAGTATGCCCCACCGGACTTTCGGCACCGACGAGATCGCGCGTTATCTCCATCTGAGCCGCGCGGACATAGACCGGCTGGTCAAGGATCAGGACATCCCCTTCGCCAGGCACGGCGAACGGCTGGTGTTCCGAAAGGTCGAGATTGACACCTGGGCTTCCCAACGCATTCTCGGCCTCGAAGGTCGGCCCCTGGCGGACTACCATGAGAAAACGTCCCATGGCGCGCGGCAGATGCTCGCCAGCGAGGCCATGATGCCGGAAATGATCCAGCCGGAGTTCATAGGCGCGGCGCTGACGGCAAAGACCAAAGCCTCGGTCCTGCGCCAGATGGCTGCCCTGGCAAAGACAACCGGCCGGGTCAACGACTCGGAGGCGCTGAGGGAGGGCCTGGAAGCGCGCGAGGAGCTTTGCTCGACCGGCATCCCGGGGGGGCTCGTCCTGCTGCACGCGCGCGACCCCGAGTCCTACTGGTTCGAGAGCCCTTTCCTCGCTCTGCACGAATGCCTCATCGCCGCCGAACAGGCGGTCCTGGAGCGCCAACGAACCTCTCCCTGATCCTCTGCGTGAAATCTCACGGTTCTCTTTTGCAAACGCTTCGCACAGCCTTGTTCCTGGCAGTCGCCGCCTGTTTCACCGGCTGCATAACCTCGAAAGCCCCGCAGGCATCCTTGCGCGTCGCTACATTCCGTTGCGATGTGACCCCCGGCACCGGCGAGCCCCTGGTATGGGCCACACCGCTCACCAGGGTTGAAGACCCCCTGCTGGTCAAGGGGATCGTCCTCGAAGACGGCACCAACCGCATGGTGCTGTGCGGCATTGACTGGTGCCTGATAGGCAATGAATCCGAACTCTCCTTCCGCCGGACCTTGGCGGACGCTGCCGGCACTGATCCATCGCACGCGGCCATCCAGTGCCTGCACCAGCACGCGGCCCCGTATGCGGATGAGCAAGCCTACCGCCTGCTGGAAGGCGCGCCCACGCCGCTGCCGCATCTGAGCGCGCAGTTCCTGAGCTCTGTCCGCAGCCGCCTGGCAACGGCGGTGCGCGACGCCGTGGCACGTCTGGAGCCGTTCGACCGCGTCGGCACGGGCGAGGTGAAGGCTGAGCGGATCGCTTCCGAGCGTCGGCTGCGCGACGAAAACGGCCACCCGCTGGTCCGTTGGAGCGCCGCGGCCAAAGACCCCAAAATGGCCGCGGCCCCTGAAGGCCCCATTGACCCGTTCCTGAAAACCATCACGCTAGCCCGCGGGGACAAGCCCCTGGTGCGACTGCACTATTACGCCACCCATCCCCAGACCTTTTGCTGCGATGGCCGCGCCTCCGCGGACTTCGTCGGCCTGGCCCGGGAATCCGTCGAACGCGAGGACAAGGTGTTCCAGGTTTACTTCACCGGCTGCTCAGGCGACGTGACTGCGGGCAAATACAATGACGGCTCGCCGCAGGCCTTGGCCGATCTCACCCGGCGCCTCCAGACGGCCATGCAGGCCGCTATTGCAAACACCCGATACGCGCCCGCTGAGCACCTGGTTTGGCGCACTCAAGCGCTGCTGATGCCGTTGCGCGCCCCCGGTGAACAGGTCGCCATCCAGAGCCGCGCCTGGCTTAACGATCCCGCGCAAGGCCAAAGCCTGCGCGTCTATGAAGGCGCAATGCGGATCGCCTTCGCCGAACGGATTGGCCGTCCGATCCAGGTCAGTTCGCTCCAGATCGGCAAGGTTCACATCCTCAACCTGCCGGGCGAGCCAATGCTCGATTTCCAGCGGTTCGCCCAACAGGCCGCGCCCCACGACTTCGTGGCGGTGGCGGGCTATGGCGACTGCGGCTGCGCCTATATCTGCACCGACAAAGCCATCGCCGAGGGCGGCTACGAACCTTCCGCTTCCAACGTGGGGGTAGGGTCCGAGGCCATACTGAAGAAGGGGATCCAGGCCCTCCTAGACGAGCCCGCAGCAAGCAGGCCCTGATCGCGCCGCGCCCCTCCACGCTCCCACGCTTCACACTTGGACGCTCCACGCCCCCTAAGGCGGGGTAACGACGCGGTAGAACCGTTTGCCAAGGCTGGCCGCCCCGGTGTTGGTGTACCAGAACTGGCCTGCCACGAGGGAATTCGTGCTGAGGGAAACCCAGTTTGCAAGGTTCGTGCTGCCCCATATTGAAAAACCCTGCGGGGCAGTGCCGCTGACGCGGAAGGCAAACTTGCCGCCAGCCAGACACCGGGGAGAATCCAGGCGCAATTGCGGAATGCTCTGGTTGATTGTCCAGGTGACGGTTTGGCTGAGAAGATTCGTAGGATCTGTGCGCACCAACGCAGTGTTGTCCTGAACCAGGGCGCTGAGCCGGTTGGTGCCGTTGGGAAGGATCTGCGGCAAAAAGGTAACGCTTGGGTTGGTGGCGCCGCTCCAGGCTACGCCATTGGTAAACCATTGGACGCTCAGATTATGAGTAGCGGGCTGGAGCCGGGTTACGCTGAAGTTCAAAGCCTGGTTGGTCGTGACCGAAAGATTGGTGTTGGCGGGTGCAAAAGCGTCCACCGGCCGGACCTTCTGGTAAATCGCCAGGACCAGAGCTTCGCTGCAGACCGCGCAA